>JASIGS010000211.1 GCA_030052355.1 Streptosporangiaceae bacterium
CCCTTCGGCGTTGCAGGCGGGCTGTCGTGTCGAGGTCGGTGCCGTGACCCTGGCTGGGGCCCCGCCTCCTCTCGCCGAGTCTGTCAGCACGCGCTGGCGGTGGCGCGTCCGCCTGCGGCCGCTCGGGGCTGGTGCCGTTGTCCTGCGCCTTGCTGACCCGGACGCCGGAGGAACGCGCGATGGCCACGACCCGGTCGAGGTCCTCCTGACAGCCTCTGACCGAGTTCAGCATCAGCGGCTTGGCCCCCGGCATCAGGCAGCGCAGTGTGGTTGTCTGCGGTCGCTGCCGGTAGACGGTGATCCGTGATCTGTTCAGCGGCGCCGTCGCGACGTCGGCCGGGTGCCTGCCCAACCCGGCCAGCCGGCAGCAGACGAGCTGCCTGCTGGTGACCGCGAGCAGCATCGGACGCTGGACGAAGATCCTTACCAGCCCCAGCAGGATCGCGGCTGCCTCTGCCGCGACGAAGCCGATCAGCGCCGCGTGCGCGTGCCAGTGCCCGCGTGCCAGCAGGTAAACGAAGACCAGTGCCAGCAGCGAGGCGGCGTAGACGGCCGCGCTCAGCTGGCCCAGCACCCGACGCGGCGGCACCGCGAGCACCCGGGCGCCGGTGACGATGCGGTCATCGCCGAGCACGGGACGCAGGCCGGCGGTCACCTGGCGCACGAACTGCGGCGAGTTCACCGGATGCCGCCTTGCGCGGTGGTGGCTGCCACGCGGCGACCGGTCACGACATCCCCGTTCGAGCTAGACCACTGGGCTGGGCGTAAGGACAAGCCGATTCAACCCAATGTACGGTTCGGCCCGCAACGCCACCCGGGCCCGCCCTTTCCGGGCCTCCGGCAGGCCGAGCCCCCGCGTCGGCCTGCCGGGGCTACCGAAGACTGCCAGGCTGGTTGCCCTGGCGGTCGTAGGCGACGACGGACAGCACGCCAAGCTCGTGGGAAGCCGCGTGCAAGACCTTCTGGACGGCGCGTGTCGCCGGGTTGAACCAGACAAGCGAGCTGCCGGTGTTGCACGGCTCGACGTCGTTGACCAGCATCCGGCTGCCGGAGGTCGCGTCGACGATGTTGTTGCCGGGACTGCCGGGCACGGTGACCGTCTCGACCTTGCCGTCAGCTGCCTGCTTTCCGATGAACTGCACGCCGCACGCGCCGAGTGCCTGCACGTACAAGGCACCCGACACGCGCCAGGCGTCGACGTCGCCGAGGTCGGGACCGGTGCCGTTGCGCAGCGCCGTCAGCGCCTTCGGCGCCGCGCCGCTCACCGGGACCAGCCACAGCCTGGGCCCGGCGGCCGCGGGTACGCACATGACCAGCGCGGTTGACGAGTTCCACCAGCGCACCGGCGAGCACCCCGCGCCGGACTTGGTGTCGGTGCCCGGTACGGGCAGCCGGCGGATGATGCCGCCGGCGTTGCTCACGAGTTCCACGCCGGCGGCGCCGTTCACGACGTAGCTGAGCCCGTTCGGGGCGCTCAGCGCGGAGACGTAACTCGCGCCCTTGATGAGGCGGTCCTGCAACTTCCCGGTCAGGCTGAACCGGACGATGCCGTCGTCGCCGGCCAGGATGCTCGCTCCCAGCGGGTCGGTGTACCCGATGATCGACGAGGTCGCTGCCGGGAGGCGGAGCGTGGTGGCCTTGCCGGTCGCGAGGACGAGCTGATGCATCGTGGGCCCGCCGGACGACGACGGCACCTCGAACAGCGCCCTGGCCTTATCGCCTGACCAGGCGACGAGCTGCCACCGCTGCCCGGGAGGCACGGCAGGCCACTGGTACAGCCGGTAGATCCCGCCCGCCGGGTCGACGAGGTACAGCGTGGTCGGCCGGTCAGTCGTGGCCGTGGTGGTCGTGAACTCGGCGAGCGCCCAGCCCGAGCCGACGCTCTTCCACGGCACCTCTGCCCGCGTGCCAACGCGGCCTGCCTGCAGCATCGTCGCGGCCGGACGGGCCGGGGCCCGAACCTGACCGGCGAGCGCGGCCGGTACGCACACAGAAAGGACGGCGGTAACCGCCGCGGCCACGGCAAGCCCTGCTCGGCGCCACCTTCGGGACATCCGGACTCCTCGCTGCGACATAACGCAATCAGATAACGATCGATGGTGCGGCAAGTGAGTTGCAGTTCGCAAGGGGAGCGGTCCCCATGCGGGTCGGCGTGCCTGCCACTAAGCTCCGGATCGCGGCCGCACGGCCGCGCGTTACCGGCGAGTGACGGAGGGAGGACCGGGTTGGCATGCTGCTGATCGTCATGTTCGGTGCGAACACCTGGCGGGTGAAACCGGACGATGAGTTCACCTTCGGCCGCGCCCCGACGTGCTCCGCCGTGCTGCCGAAGGACGACCGCGGCGTGTCCCGCAGATCCGGCAGCTTCACCTGGAAGAACGGCACCTGGTGGCTCACCAACGACAGTGCCTCATCGATGCTCTACCTGGCCGGGGACCGCGGCTTCCGGGCAGACATGCCGCCGGGCATGTCGCTGCCGCTGCAGCAGTGGCACGCCAAGGTTCGCGTCGACGGAGTGCTGGACAGCTACACGATCCGGATGCGCCTCCCGGACCTGGACGACGACCCTGAAGGTCATGAGGACGATGTGGAAGTGATAGCTCCGGAACGCGTCACCGCCACCAAGCTCCGCGCGCCGCTCAGCGATGACGACCGGCTGGTGCTCGCGGCCAGGTTCGAGGAGTACCTGACCTGGCGGCATTCCGGCAGGCCAGCGCCCCGCAGCGCGCGCGAGACGGCCGAGCGCATCGGCTGGCACCCGCACACCGTCGCCAAGCGCTGCGAGAACATCCGCGGCCGCTACGTCCGGATCGGGGTCCCCGGGCTAAGGGGTCCGCGCGCGCTGGAGGAACTGGCCGCCCTGCTGATCTCGACAGGCGAGCTGAGCAGCGACGACCTTCGGCGGCTGCCGCCCGCCAAGCCCGCGACTATCCCACCAGCGTCTTGACCGCGCTGGTCAGGTCGGTCAGGGCCTTCTTGGCATCGGCGAAATACATGCTCGTCTTGGGGTCGACGTACAGCTCGTTGTCGATTCCGGCGTAGCCGTGGCCCATGGACCGCTTGATGACGATGATGCTCTTGGCCTGGTCAACGTCCAGGATCGGCATGCCGGAGATCGCTGTTCCTGGCCGGCGCGCGGCCGGGTTGGTGACGTCGTTGGCCCCGATCACCAGTGCCACGTCGGCGCGCGAGAACTCAGGGTTGATGTCGTCCATCTCCTTGAGCTGCGGGTAAGGAACGTTGGCTTCGGCGAGCAGCACGTTCATGTGCCCGGGCATGCGGCCGGCCACCGGATGGATCGCGTAGCTGACCTCGACGCCGTGCGATTCGAGCTGCTCCGCCAGGGCCGCGACCTCGTGCTGCGCCTGCGCCGCCGCTAGCCCGTAGCCGGGCACGATGATGACCTTGGAGGCGTAGGCCAGCTGGATGGCCGCGTCGTCGGCGGCGATGGAGCGCACGCTGCCGCCCGGCCCGGCCAGCGCCGGCGCCACGTCGCCGGTGCCGAAGCCGCCCACGATGATGTTGCCGATCGACCTGTTCATCGCGTCGGCCATCAGCTTGGTCAGGATGCTTCCTGACGCACCGACCAGCGCGCCCGCGATGATCAGCGCCCAGTTGCCGATGACGAAGCCGGCCATCGCCACCGCGGTGCCGGTGAACGCGTTCAGCAGCGAGATGACCACCGGCATGTCGGCGCCGCCGATCGGCATCACCATGGACACCCCGAACACCAGCGCGGCGACGATGACGATCGTCAGCAGCGCGGCGCTCGGGGAGGCGATCAGGTACGCGCCGAGCCCGATCGCGACGGCCGCCAGCCCGAGGTTGACGATACGGGCCCCGGGGAAGCTGACCGGAGCCGAGTTGATCAAGCCCTGCAGCTTGCCCGCCGCTATCAGCGAGCCGGAGAACGTCACCGCGCCGATGATGACGTCCAGCAGCGTGGTCACGGAGGTAGTGGCGGACACGCCGGCCCCGGCGTGCATGTAGTCGTGCACGGCGACCAGCGCCGCGGCGCCGCCGCCGACCGCGTTGAACATGCTGACCAGCTGCGGCATGGCGGTCATCTGCACGGTCCTGGCCGAGTACATGCCGGCTCCGGCGCCGACCAGCGCTCCGGCGATCATCACGAGCCAGCCCGTCACGCTGATCCCGCCGGTGTGGATGACGATGGCGAGCGTGGTCGCGATCGCGATGATCATCCCGACCGTGGACGCCTGGTTGCCGCGCCTGGCGGTGGCCGGGTTGTTCATCAGGTGCAGGCCGAACACGAAGCAGGACGCCGCGAACACGTAGATGAGCTGGGTGATCCAGTCGAACGTGCTCATGCGGACGGGTCCTGGCGCCGGCCCCCGTTGGCAGCGCTGCCGTTGGCTCCGGCGGGCACCGCCTTCGTGCTAGCTGCGGACACCTCCGGGCGCTTGCGGAACATCTTGAGCATCCGGCCGGTGACCACGTAGCCGCCGGTGACGTTCGCCGCGGCGAA
The DNA here is from genome assembly GCA_030052355.1 of Streptosporangiaceae bacterium. The sequence goes on from JASIGS010000211.1 coordinate 4,487, forward strand.
GGCCGCGGCCACGAAGGCGATGATGTAGCCGACCGCGTTGTTCGCGGTCACGGCGATCAGCATCGCGCCTGCCAGCACGATTCCGTGAATCGAGTTCGCCGCCGACATCAGCGGCGTGTGCAGCGTGGCGGGCACCTTGCTGATGACCTCGAAGCCCACCCACAAGCTGAGCACGAAGATCGTGACGTCGGTGAGCAGCGCCGGGTACGACACTGGCGGTCCCTCCTGCCTATTCGGCCTGCGGCGCGGCAGGCTCCTGCGGAGCGAGCGCCGGGTGCACGACCTTACCGTTCCTGGTAATGATCACGCCGGCCTGCAGGTCGTCCTCGCCGTCGATGGCCAGCGCGCCGTCCTTCACCAGGTACAGCAGCAGCGCGCTCACGTTCCGTGCGTACATGGCTGACGCAGCGGCGGGCATGCTCGACGGGAGGCCGGACGCGCCGACGATGGTCACGCCGTTCTCGGTGACGACCTTCTCGCCGGGCACCGAGCCGGCGACGTTGCCGCCGAGGGGGCTGGCTCCCATGTCCACGATCACCGACCCGGCCGTCATCTGCTTGAGCGCGTCCTCGGTGATCAGCAGCGGTGGACGCCGCCCGGGCACCTGCGCGGTCGTGATCACGACGTCGTGCCTGGCGATGTGATCGGTGAGTTCGTCCTGCTGCGCCTGGCGTTCCTCCTCGGTCAGCGCGCGGGCGTAGCCGCCTTCACCGGACGCTGGGCCGACCGAGGTCAGCTCGATGAAGCTGGCACCGACGGACTCGGCCTCGGTCTTGGCCTCAGGCCGCACGTCGTAGGCGCTGACCACGGCGCCGAGCCTGCGCGCCGTGCCGATGGCCTGCAGGCCAGCGACACCGGCGCCGAGCACGAGTACCTTGGCGGGCCGCGCCGTGCCGGCCGCGGTGATCAGCAGCGGGAAGAACCTGCCGTACTCGGTGGCGCCGAGCAGTGCTGCCTTGTAGCCGGCGATGTTCGCCTGCGAGGACAGCGCGTCCATCGGCTGCGCGCGCGGGATCGTCCGGGGGATCATGTCCATGCTCAGCGCGGTCACGCCGGCCTGGGCCAGCCTGCTGGCGAGCCCGGGATCGGTCAGCGGCGCGAGCAGGCCGACGATCGTCTGCCCTTCTCGGAGCGCCGCCACCGTCGCGTCATCGGGCTTGCCGACCATGAGCACGACGTCGGCGGCCAGCGCCTCGTTCCTGGCCACCACGGCGGCTCCTGCCTCGGCGTAGCTGTCGTCGGTGAACCACGCAGCCTCGCCGGCGCCGGATTCCACCAGGACTTCCAGGTCTGCCGCACGCAGCTTGCCCACCACATCTGGAACGAGCGCGACCCTGCGCTCGCCAGGTGCGGTCTCCTTGACCACGGATACCTTCACGGACTGACCTCGCTGCGTCGAGGGGGCTTAGCAACGGCCCGTCGTCCGGGCCGTAATCTTCAGTATGGACCGTCTGATCAGAGCGCATGTCGGTACCTGGCATACTGCCGCGTGACGCAAGTCACGGCGCGCAGCGAGGCGAATCAGGACGGGGGCAGGGGAGTCGTCGTGGCCGGTGAGCCACCAGAGCCAGCCCGGACGGATCTCGCGACAAGGCTCGCCGACGCGCAGCGACGGATGGCCGAGCTTGACGTGCCGGCACCGCTGGCGGCGAGGCTGCGCCGCCAGTTCGTCGCCGTCTGCGACGCGGTAAAGGCCCAGGGGGCCGACGAGGCGGCCGGGGAACGCAGGCTTTCCGCATTCCTCGCCGCGCTGGAGCGGGCCACTCGGTCATCCCGTCCGCGCATTTGAGGCGTGATTACTCAGATGGCGGCGTGTTGCGCGCCGTTATTTTGGCAAAGATGTTTGTGCAATGGTGCCTGATCGCTTACGGTCAGGCGCAGCAGAGGTGCGCGAGCGCCGCGTCCCGGCGCGTGCCGCCTGCAACGGGGGAATTCGGGGTGAGGAAATGAACAAGCGCGACCTTATCGACGCGATTTCCGACACGATGGGGAGTCGAAAGACAGCCACGGACGCTGTCAACGCCGTCATCGACACTATCCAGGAATCAGTCGCCCGCGGTGACAAGGTGACTATTACGGGGTTCGGCAGCTTCGAGAAGCAGGTTCGGCCAGCCCGCACGGCGCGCAACCCGGCGACTGGTGCGGCGGTCAAGGTACCCAAGACATCGGTACCGAAGTTCCGGGCCGGTGCGGACTTCAAGGCGATGGTGAACAGCAAGGGCGGTTCTGCCAGGGCAAGTGCCAGCAGGGCAGGAGCCGCCCGAACGACCGCGGCCAAGGCGACCGCTGGGAGGGCGACCGCTGGGAGGGCGACCGCCGGGAGGGCCACCGCTGGCCGGGCGACCGCGGCCAAGGCGACCGCCACGAGGGCCACCGCCGGAAGGGCTACCGCCGGCCGGACGACCGCGGCGAAGGCGACCACCACGAGGGCGACCGCCACGAGGGCGACCGCCACGAGGGCGACTGCGGGCCGGGCGACCACGCGCAAGACGACCGCCACCCGCTCCACAAGCAAGGTCGCCTCCGGGAAACGCTAGCTGTCCGGCGACCATCCGGGCCGCTGGACAGTGCCGCCTAGCGCAGGCCTGGGCGCTTCCGCAGGGCTGTCTGCAGCACCCTGTCGACGAGCTGGGGGAACGGCACGCCGGTCGCGTCCCACATCTTCTGGAAGCCCGAGGTCGGCGACAGTCCCGGCATGGTGTTGATCTCGTTGAGCAGGATCTGCCCGTGTGCGGTGTAGAAGAAGTCCACACGGGCCAGGCCCTCGCAGGACACCGCGTCGAAGGCGGCGGCGGCCAGCAGGCGGATCTCAGCTGTGGCGCCGTCAGGAATCGGCGCCGGGATCACGATCTCGCTCGCCGAGTCCAGGTACTTGGCTTCGAAGTCGTAGAACTCCTCGCCCCCGCCCAGCAGGAGCTGGCAGGGAACGCTGGTGTCGGGCGGGCCGCCGTTGGTGCTCTCGAGCACCGAGACCTCGATCTCGACGCCGTCGATGGCGGCCTCGACGAGCACCTTCGGGTCGTACTGCCGCGCCGTGGCGATCGCCTCGTTCAGGTGAGCCATGTCGTGGACCTTGGAAGTACCGATGCTCGAGCCGCCCCTGGCCGGCTTGACGAAGAGCGGCCAGCCGAGTTCGGCGATCTCGTCGAGCGCGCGCTTGGCCTCGACCGACCGCGCACCTGCCGCCTGGTCGCCGGCCTGCGATGCCGGCCAGTCGCGCTCCCTGACGACGACGTGCGGCCCGACGGGCAGGCCGTGCGCCTTGAAGATCAGTTTCATGTACTCCTTGTCCATGCTGACAGCACTGGCCAGGACCCCGGCGCCGACGTAGGGCACTCCGGCCATCTCCAGCAGGCCCTGGATCGTGCCATCCTCGCCGTACGGGCCGTGCAGCACGGGCACTACCAGGTCGACCTCGCCGAGCAGGTGGGGGATCTGCCCGGGAGCGCTCGCAACCACGCTGCCGGCCTGACCTGCCTGGGTGGCTGCAGCCGCGCGGTTTGCTGGCGAGCTGCCCGACGGCCCGCCGCCCGCCCACGGCACGACCGGCGCGCTCTGGTCGGCGACCGCGTCGACGGACGGCAGTTGGCCGTCGGTAACTGCGAGCTGAGCGGGCTCGTCGGCCACCTGCACCCAGTCGCCGCCCCTGGTGATCCCGATCGGGATCACCTCATAGCGCGTCCTGTCGATCGCGCTGAGGATGTTCCCGGCCCCCATGCAGGACACCGGGTGCTCCGGTCCCCGGCCGCCGAAGATGACGGCAACCCTGATCTTGTGCTGCTCGGTCACTAGTCCTCCAGTCCGGCCAGCTGTGGCGTGACGGCGCTGCCGGCTTCGCCGCGGGCGGCCGCGGGATCGAAAGACGCGGCTGGCGGAGTCGCGCCCCGGAGCTCGCCAACCAGTACCGCCACATCCGACATGATCTTGTCGGTCATCGCCCTGAGCACCCGGCTTGTCGGTGGCTGCCCCGCGAACTCGGTCAGGTCCACCGGCCGCCCGGCGAGCACCTGCACGGTCTTGCGTGGCAGCATCCTGGGCAGCGCGCTGCCGTACGGCAGTAGCCGCTGCGCGCCCCAGTGGGCCACCGGAATGACGGGGGCACCGGTCGCGAGGGCGAGCCGGGCGACGCCCGTCTTCGCCACCATCGGCCACAGCTGAGGGTCCCTGGTGACGGTTGCTTCCGGATAGAAGATCACGCATGCGCCCCGGCCGACGATGGCCTCGGCCGTCCTCAGCACCAGCGCTGCGTCTGCCTGGCCACGGTTCACCGGGAGTTGCCCGAGCTTGACCAGCACCCGGCCGAGCACCGGGATCCGGAACAGCGACGATTTGGCGAGGAACACCGGGTAGCGGTGCGCGCTGTCAGCGAACAGTGCCACCGCGAGCACGTCGGCATAGGACAGGTGGTTGGCGGCCAGGATGACAGCGCCATCGGCCGGGATGTTTTCCTGGCCGCGCCAGTCCAGTCGCATGAGCACCCGGATGCCGGGACGGAGCAGGATCTTCGAGAAGCCCCGCCAGGCGCCGGAGTAGCTGCCATCGGGCACCCCTGAGGTGTTCCGCTTGGCGGTCATCCGGCCCCCTAGGCCCGTCATGTCGCTCAGTCTGTCCGGTCCCGCGACGCGGTGTCGAGGCGGCGCGGGAGGATCAGATGCATGGCATCCGACGCTGCCCGCGTGGCCGAGCTGAGCTGGTCGCTTGTGATCCCAGTCAAGGTACTTGCCCATGCCAAGTCCAGACTCACCGGCCTCGACGGTCCACGCCGTGAAGACCTTGCGCTGGCCATGGCCGCCGACACCGTCGCGGCTGCCAGCACAGCGGAGGGGGTCGCCGCGGTCATCGTGGTGACCGACGATCCGGCGGTCAGCCGGGCAGCGACCGGGCTAGGAGCGACGGTCCTGGCCGACTCACCGGGTGCCGGGCTCAACGAGGCGCTCGCGCACGGCGCCGCATATTCGCGCGCCAATTGGCCGGAACGTGCCTGCGCAGGGCTCGCGGCCGACCTGCCTGCGCTGCGCCCGGAGGAACTCACCAGGGCGCTGACCGCGGCAGCCCAGTTCGCTGCGGCCTTCGTGCCTGACGCGGAGCAGACGGGTACCACGCTGTATGCCGCCACGGCCGGTACCGCGTTCAGGCCGCTGTTCGGGCTGTCCTCACGGGAGCGGCACATCGCCGCGGGCGCAGCAGAACTCGACCTGCCGGGCCTCGACGGCCTCCGCCAGGACGTGGACACCGCGGACGACCTGCGCCGCGCGGCCGAGATCGGCCTCGGTCCGAGGACCGCGGCGGCGCTGTCGGAAGTTACGTGACCGGTCCGGTCAAGCGACGGAACGCAGCCCTCTCCGGATCAGAGCCCGGCAGCAGCGCGGAGCTCCCCCGGTTCAGGTCGCCGGGAGGCTGCGACCCTGGTTTGGCCCGCGCCGAAAGCAACCGCCGGGCCTGGTGGCGGCTGTGCTCATGGATGTTTCACGAACCTGAAATAGAACGCCCCGAATACTAGGACGATTCCGATATTGGCTATCAGCCGCGGCCAGAGGTGTTGCCTGAAGAAGAGGACGTCCACGCCGACCACGACGGCGACGAGCGCGACCACATAGAGCGCGACGACCGCATGTCTTCCCACCGGTTCGTTCTACTATGCGCGACGCAGTGAGGCAAGGGCGACCTGGTCGCGGTGAGACGCTTGCGCAAGCGGACGGCGGTGCCGGCTCGCCGCCGGGGGAGCACTAGTGGGGGAGCATCAGTCCGTCGAGCAGTTTCGGCAGCAGGATGAACAGCGTGCCGAGGAGGCCGCAGACGATGCCGAGGAACGCGGCACCACCGCCAGTCTCATTGGCGCGAGCCAGCCGCGGCAGCGCCGCGATGCCCAGGATCAGCGCGACCGGCGAGGTGATACCCCAGGTAATGAAGCCGCCGAGACCAAGGATGCCTGCGGCGATCGCCAGTCCGCTCAGCTGGCTGCCTGTGCCGCGTGCCGTCGGCCGCGGCGCTGCCAGCGGGCCGGCTTGAGCAACGGGGGCGGGATGCTCGGCTGCCACGCGTCCCCGAGCTTCGGGTCCCGCGGTCAAGACTCCCGCGTCCGGGCCGAGGGCGCTCGGCGCACCGGGCAGGTCGGCGGTCAGCGCGGCAAGCTCGGCGTATGTCCGAGACCGGTAGGCGAGGCCCACCCGGTCGGCGAGCTCGTCCTGGTCCAGCCGACCCTCGGCAAACGCCACTTTGAGCACCTCTACGGCGCGCTCCCTGTCGGCTCGAGAAGACCGCATATGCCCGTAGCCATAAGGCCCCATGCCTGGTGCTGACAACGCCATCGCGCCTCCCCGCGAGCCCCACCGGCCGGTCCCGGTTATCAGCACCAGCCGAGCCTGGGTTTGCCGCAACGATAACTTTGCTGCGGCCGATCAGGCGAGTACGTTTCGATGCGCGGCCCGCCCGGAAAGCTACGATTACCTATATATGCACTATAGGGCACGTGAGCGTCCTGGTTATTCCGGAAACGCCCTGGATTTGCGCGACAACCAGACGGCCAAGGTCATCGACATTGTCGGCCTCGGCTCTCACGATGACGTCGTAAGGGCCAGTAACGTCCTCGGCCTGGGTGACGCCCGCGATCTTGCCGATGCTCAGGGCCACATCCGCAGCCTTCCCGACCTCGGTCTGGACGAGAATATACGCGTGCACCATGTCGCCCCTCCACGTTGTGGGTGTGACGGCAACGCTACCGTAGGGGTCTGCCGGGCAGCGTCGCGCGCGGTGTCAAAAGCCGCAGCCGCAGGACTTCCGGCGGCTTTGCGGTCTATACCCGTCGGCCGGGGAAGCCTACCCGGGGATTGCCGAATTGCCTGGAGGTTGCCATTACCGGGCGGGACGACGCTGTCATTACCGTGGCCGATCTCGGGGAGTTCGGCCTGATTGCCGCCATAGACGCGGTGCTGCCGCGGGGCGAGGCAGTCCTGCTGGGCGTGGGCGACGACGCCGCGGTGGTGCGCGCCAGTGACGGCCGTGTCGTGGCGTCGACCGACGTGCTCGTCGAGGGCAGGCACTTCCGCAGGGACTGGTCAAGCGCGCGCGATGTGGGGGTGAAGGCGGCTGCTCAGAACCTGGCCGACATCGCTGCCATGGGCGCTGCACCGACCGCGTTGCTGGTCGGGATGGCCATCCCTGCCGACCTTCCTGCCGAGTGGGTGCTGGAGGCGGCCAGGGGAATGGCCGCCGAATGCGAGCGAGCCGGCGCGTCGGTGGCTGGCGGTGACATCAGCAGCGCCGACGTCATCATGCTCGGAGTAACCGCGCTCGGCGACCTGGGCGGCCGGCCGCCCGTCACCAGGAGCGGCGCGAATCCAGGCGACCAGGTCGCGATCTGCGGGCGTTTGGGCTGGTCGGCTGCCGGGCTGGCGCTGCTGGCGGCTGGCCTGCCCGCCAGCCCGCTGCCGCACGATCTCGCCGAGCTCGTCAGCGCGCACCGGCGGCCGCACCCGGTCTACGGGGCGGGACCGCGAGCCAGTCTGGCCGGCGCCACCGCCATGATCGACGTCAGCGACGGACTGGTGGCAGACCTCGGTCACGTCGCCGCTGCCAGCGGCGTCCGCATCGATCTGCGAACGCTCAGCCTGCCGGTCACCGAGGCGCTCAGGACGGCAGCCAGGCGACTGGGTACTGACCCGCTTGACTGGGTCTTCGGGGGCGGCGAGGATCACGCCCTGGCCGCCACGTTCCCAGAAAAAGCGGTGATCCCGGAAGGCTTCACCGTCATCGGAAGCGTGCTTGAGGGAACCGGCGTGCTGGTGGATTCCGCCCCGTGGGCGGGCTCCGCGGGCTGGGACCATTTCGGCTAGCTTGGATTGCCGATGTCACAGGTTGATTGCCTACTGGTGAAACTCCGTCGCGGCTTGATATAAACCCCCTTGATGCCCCGCCATCGCAAGGAGAGTGTGTCCAGACACGGGGCGTGTGTGGGGACGGAGGACTCCTCGCGCCACGCCGCGGTCAGCGCTGCCAGCAGCCAGGCGGAATTCGGCGAACAGGACGGCGCCGCGACCGTCCCGATGACCGCGATCGGTGCAGACACGTTCCAGGCTGCCGACGTGGTGGCCGCGTGGGGAGAGACCACCACTCAGGAGCCTCGCGAGTCGCCGACACGCCGGGCGCCGGCGCACGCGGCTACCGCCGGACACGCTGGCCCCGGACACGCTGCCGCCGGGCGCGCGGCGGGCTCGGGGCGTGCAGCGCACTCGGCGCG
>JASIGS010000212.1 GCA_030052355.1 Streptosporangiaceae bacterium
GGTGGCGACGGTCAGCGCGACCGCGCTGCCGCAGATGACGAGCAGGCCGCGTAGCGGCAGCCACTTCAGCATGGGGGTCCTTTGTCCACTGGAAAAAAGAGAAAGCAGGCCGACAAAACCAGGTTTAGCCAGACATGTCAAGACGGGCACGCGGACCGAGTGTCTCGCGCCATTCATGCTGACGGCGACCTTTAGCGCGGGGTCGGACCGTCGATCCCGATCACGCCGTCATCGGCGTTGTTGACCTGGATCCCGCCGACAGCCCATACCGAGCTTGTGCCGGGCACCGCCGCAAGCTGCACAACGATCGCGCTGGCGCCGCCGAACCGTGGGCTCGCTGCCGGCGACCAGGTGCTGCCGGTGAAGTGCCAGAGCTTCGGGGCGGTCTCCGTCAGGCAGTATCCGAGCGTCCACACCCCGCCGCTGCCGGCCGGCACGATGCTCGCCGGGCCGCATGAGCTGCCCGACGCCGAGCCCTTGAGGTCGGTCGGCGACGGCGCCCACGACGAGCCGGTCAGCTTGTCCGCGAACTCGGCCTTCGTCCCGCCCGCGCTGGTCGGCACCGCTCCGGCGATCCAGACGTCGCCCCCGGTCGCTGCGGTGATGGCCGTCAGGTCGGCACCGGCAGGCAGGCGCGCAGGCTGCGTCGCCGCCGCCTTCCAGAGCTTGCCGTTCCAGCGCAGTACGGTCGGCGTGCTCGTGCCCAGGCTGACCCCTAGCGTCGAAGAGTCCCCGGTGACCGCCCAGATGTCGCCGGGAGACACCGCGCTCGCGGCGGTGATCTCGCCTGTTCCGGGGACGGACTTGGTGCTCCAGCCGTGCCCGTTGAACTCGGCCGCGTAAGGAACGAGAGCCTGTCCCGTTCCGCTGATCTTGGTCTTGCCGCCGAATACCCAGACACCGGACTTGCCGACCGCTTCGGCCGCGCTCACTTGCACGACCTGGCTCGCGGTCACGCTCGTTCCCGGAATCCCGCCGGTGACCCACGCCTTGCCGTTGAAGTGCAGGTAGCTGATGGGTCCGTTCGAGTAGAGCGGATTCTTCGGGAAGACCCAGACGTTCGCGCTGGAAGAAGCCGCCACAGCGGAAAACGAGAAGCCGAGGTTGCCTGCGACCTCGGCGGCCTTGGCTGGCAGCGTCACCCGCCGCCAGGCCTTGCCAGCCCAGTGCTCGACCAAGGCGGTCAGCTTCTCGCCGTCCGGTGTGGTGGCGAGACCCGCCGCCCACGCGTCCCCGGCCGTCACGGCGTCCGCACCGGACAGGAACGAGTCTGCACCCGTGACCGAGACCGTGGCGGCGGCGCGCCAGCCGGTCGTCGCCGCCTGGGCGGGCAGCGTGGCGACGGTCAGCGCGACCGCACCGCCGCAGATAGCGCCGCAGACGAGGAGCCCGCCGCGTAACACGGTCATCGGCAGAAGCCAGTTGTCTCCCCCAGCAGGCCGAGCCGGGCAAAGATCTTCGAGATCTGCGGTTTCAGGTAGCGTTGCCGAGCGGCTTCGCCGCCCAGAATCCGCCGCTGTTGGTCAGCGCCCGGCAGGCAGCCGTCATCAGAGCGCGGCTGCGCCGCCCCGGCGTACCCGGAGGCCGACCGAGCGCCTGCGCTGCTGGCTGCCGGGTAGACCGGGAACGGCGAGGTAGAGCCGGCCGCGACTTGCAGCATCCTGTCAGCGACCACGTCGCCGATGAACAGGTCGCCAGCCGCGTCGGTGCCGACGTCGATGGGGAAGTACAGCAGCGTGTCGGTGGCCGGCCAGCCCGATTCGGTGAGGCCACCCACCGCGTCTTGCACCCCGGCGACGGTGTAGATGTCCCCGGCGGTCATGGACTGGCCGTACTGGCTGCCCGTCGCGGCGGCTATCTCGCGGACCTGGTTGTTGTAGGAGTCGGCGATGTAGACGTCTCCTGAGCTGCTGACCGTCACGTCTGCCGGGTCGTAGAGGGCCGCCTTGGCGGCCGGGCCGCCGTCACCGGAGTCGCCCAGCGTGCCCGCCGCCGACCCGGCGACCGTGTAGATGTCGCCAGCGGTCATCGAGATGCCCCACTGGGAATGCGACGTGGCCGCCAGTTCCTGGACCCGGTTGTTCCCCGAGTCGGCGATGTAGACGTTCCCGGCGCTGTCCACGGCCACTCCGAACGGGTCGGAAAGCAGCGCCGCGAAGCCGGGGCCGCCGTCGCCGGTCACGCCGTGGTCACCAGCTGAGTTGCCCGCGATCGTGTACATGTCCCCTGCGGTCATGGCGATCCCGTACTGCACGCCTGACGTGGCGGGCACTTCCTGGATACGGCTGTCCAGCGTGTCGGCGATGAACACGTCACCCGCCTCGTCGACGGCGATCCCGCCCGGGGCGCTCAGCAGTGCCCTGGTCGCCGGGCCGCCGTCCCCGGCGTCGCCGAACGTTCCGTTCACCGAGCCCGCCACCGTGTAGCTGTCTCCAGCGATCATGGAGATCCCGAACTGCGTGTGGGTGGTCGCCGCGACCTCGACGACCCGGTTGTTGTCGCCGTCGTCGATGTACAGGTCACCGTTACCGTCGAGGGCGACGGACACCGGCAGGTCCAGCAGCGCGGACGTCGCCGGCACGCCGTTCCCGCTGATGCCGGCCACGCCGGTCGCCGAGCCGGCCACCGTGTAGGTGTCGCCCGCGGTCATCTGGATGCCGAACTGGGTGTGACTCGACTCGGCGACCTCCTGCACCCGGTTGTTCTCCGCGTCCGCGATGAACAGGTCGCCCTGTGCGTCGACGGCAACCCCGTCCGGGTTGTTCAGCGACGAGGCCAGCGCCGGCCCGTTATCGCCGGAGTCGAACAACGAGAACCCGTTCCCGGCTTCGTCGGTGATGTCGTAAGGCGCGGCGGCGCTCACCTCCCGGATCAGGTTGTTGCCGGTGTCAGCGATGTAGACATCCCCGCCACCGGTCACCCACAGGCCTTCCGGGTCCTGGAGCTCGGCGGCGGAAGCCGGGCCGCCGTTGCCCGATGATCCGGCGGCACCCGTCCCGGCGATCGCGTACACGTCGCCGGCGGTCATCGACTGGCCGTAGTGGCTGCCGGTGCTGCCGGCGACCAACTTGAACACGTCGCTAAGCGTGTCGGCGATGAACAGGTTCCCGTCGACAGCTTCTACCGCGGCCGGGAAGTCCAGGTCGGACGCCGTGGCCGGCTTACCGTTGGCACCGCCGGTGCACGAGTCGGCGTTGCGCCCGGCCACGGTGTAGATGTCACCGGCGGTCATCGCGATCGATCCCCACTGAGTTCCGGTCGCGCCGGCCACCTCCTGGATCCGGCAGTTGTCGGTGTCGGCGATCAGCATGTCGCCCGAGCTGTCGACCGTGACGTCCTGCGGATCGCTCAGCTCGGCCGAGGTCGCGGGCCGCCCGTCACCCGAGGCGCCGCTGAACCCCGCCTCCGACCCCGCGACGGTGTACACGTCGTAGGCACGCATCCGCAGGCCCCAGCGGGTCTCGTTCACCTGCGGGACCACCTGGATCCGGTTGTTGAAGGAGTCCGCGATGTACAGGTTCCCGCCCGCGCTGCCGCCGATGAACACCGCGGCGGGGCCGTCCAGCGCCGAGTAAGCCGCGGGCACTCCGTCCGGGCCGTCGCCGCGTTCCCCCCCGATCCCCGCCACCCGGTACAGCGCGTCCGCCCGGGGATCTGGCATGTTGCCCCACGGGCTCGCGGACGCGGTCAGCTCCACCACGCGGTCGTTGCCGAGGTCGGCGATGAACAGGTCACCGGAGTTGTCCATGGCCAGGCTCACCGGGTTGCTCAGCCTCGAGTGGACCGCCAGCGTGCCGTTCCCCGACGACCCAGGCACGCCCGTCGGGCTGCCCGCGATGAGGTAGACGTCTCCCTTGGTCATGGGGATGCCCCACTGGGTCTGGTCCGCGCCGGCCACCTCAAGGACCCGGTTCCCCGCACCGTCGGCGATGTAGACGTTCCCGTGGTTCACCAGCACGGCGGTGGGCAGGCCGATCGCGGCCTGCAGGGCCGGCCCGCCCAGACCGCTGTTGGTGGAGAGCCCGTCGATCGTGTAAACGTCGCCGGGCACTACCTGGCTCGGCTGCGCCTGCGCCGGCGTCGCCGCCAGCAGCCCCGCGGCCGCGAGGCCAGCCGCCAGGCCTGCGGTCAACGTGGCGTATCGCCGCCCCCGCCGCTCCCGCCCGCTTGCAGTTTCGGCACCGGCGCCAAGTAGCGTCCGCAGTAACGTCATCGTCACCCTCCGGCAAGAAGTGTGACGAACCGTGGTGGGGGAACGCCACCTTGAATGGTCATGGCCTCGGCCGAGTAACTTCATGCCTGGACTCGGGCAGCCTCCCCACCGGATGCTGCCCGCCGCGTTCGCCTGCATCGTGCCTGGCCGCTGCGCCTCGGCGCAATAGCTAACTAGTGAGAGCTTCCAGCCACAGCATGCGAGCGGGGCGACGCTCAGCCGAACAGCTCCGCGGCGGCGTCGATTCGGACCGTCTGTCAGCCGACGCCGCGCAGCACCGCGCCAACTCGGCGGGCGGCCTCGGCGACGGCGGCATCCCGCGCCACGCTGGCCTCCTCCGCGGTGAGAGTCCGGTCCGGAGCGCGGAACCGCAGCGTGTAGGCGAGCGACTTGTGACCCTCGGGCACCTGGTCGCCGGCGTAGATGTCGAACAGGTTCAGGCTCTCCAGCTCGACACCGCCGACCTCCGCCGCGCCCGCGGCCAGGGCGCGCTCCACCTCCTCGGACGGCACCGAGTCGGCAACCACGAGCGCCACGTCCTGCACGGCAACGGGGTAGCTGGACAGTGACGGCGCCTGCACCGGCCCGAGCGCGGCCGCCACGGTCTCGACCACCGAGAAGTCCAGCTCCATGGCGGCGGTCCTGGCCGGCAACCCGAACGCCGCGATCACCCGCGGGTGCAGTTCGCCCGCGTGCCCGACCAGCAGCTCGCGCTCACCGTCGAGCACGACAATGGCGGCGCACCGGCCCGGATGCCAGGGCTCGAACTGATCGGCACGAACATCGAAGCTCACCCGGGACGACCGCAGCACGATCCGGGCGGCCTCGATCGCGTCCTGCCAGCCCGCCTGCCTGCCTGGACCCCACCAGCCCGACGGCTCGGCGTTCCCGGCCAGCACCGCGCCGACGTGCAGCGGCTGGTCAGGGAGCGCCGCCTCGAGCTCGGCGATCTCCTGCTCCGACGGCCCGCGGTCGACCGGCAGTATCGGCGCGAAGGGCGCGGCATCAGGACGGGGATGGAAGACCAGCCCGAACTCGTAGAGCGCAACGTCCGGCATGCCCCGGCCCACGTTCCTGGCCAGCGTCCGCAGCATGCCGGGCAGCAGCGTGGTGCGCATGAACGGCTCGTCGTCGCTGAGCGGGTTGGAGAGCCGGACCGCGCTTCGCCGCGGATCGCCGGCCGGCAGCTGCAACCGGTCGAGGTCCGCCGCCGAGGCGAACGCCTGGCTCATTACCTCGACCAGTCCGTGGTAGGCGAGCGCCCGGCTGACGGAGCGGCGCAGCCGCTGCCGCGAGGTGAGACCGCGCCCGGCCATCGCGCGGACCGCGCGAACCGGGACGTTGTCATAGCCTTCGAGCCTGATGACCTCCTCGGCCAGGTCGGCCGGGTCGGTCAGGTCGGGGCGCCACGACGGCGGCGTCACCCGCAAGGTCATGCCGCCATCACGCGCCGGCCCGGGGACTTCCTCAATGGTGCAGCCCACCTGCCGCAGCCGCGCCTGGACCGTGTCGAGACCGTACGGCCGGCCAGCTACCCGGTCGGGGTAGTCGGCGGCCATGGCGATCGTCACGGGCTCCACCTCAGTGCAGGCGTACGTGCAACCGGGGACGGCGCTGCCCCCGCCGAGCTCGGCGAGCATCGCCGCGGCACGGGCGCTGGCCCGGCGCTGCAAATCGGAGTCCACGCCACGCTCGAACCGCGCCGACGCTTCCGAGCTGAGCCGGTGCCGCCTGCTCATCCGCGCCACGCCGCGGGCGGAGAAGTGCCCGGCCTCAAGCACGAGATCGCGCGTCGAGCCGGACACCTCGCTGTCCACGCCGCCCATGGTCCCGGCCAGGCCGATCGGGCCGGTGGCGTCGGTGATGACGATGTCCTCGGCGTCGAGTTCGCGCACGACGTGGTCGATCGTCTCCAGCTTCTCGCCCGGCGTGGCCCGCCGCACCACGACAGGCCCG
>JASIGS010000213.1 GCA_030052355.1 Streptosporangiaceae bacterium
GTGCTCCGCCGCCCTCCGCTCGGCCACGTCCTGCCCACGGCGCACGACATGAGCCGCGAGTACCGGGTGCTGTCTGCACTGAGCGGCACCGCAGTGCCCGTTCCCCGCCCCCTGGTCATATGCCAGGACACCGATGTCGTCGGCGCGCCTTTTTATCTCATGCAACACGTCGATGGTGTCGTGCTGCGCACCCTCGAGGATGGGGAACGCCTCACTGCCCGGCAAGGCACCGAGCTTTCCGACCTGCTTGCATCGATGATGGCGACCATCCACGGGGTGGACACCGAGGCCGTGGGCCTGTCCACGTTCGGACGGCCAGACGGCTACCTGGCCCGTCAGCTGGCCCGGTGGCAGCGCCAGTGGGAGCTCTCCAACACTAGGCCGATGCCCGGCTACGACGAGCTGGTGGCGCGGCTGGCCGCCGGCTTGCCGGCGTCCGGCGAGGGCACGCTGGTGCACGGGGACTTCCGGCTCGACAACACGCTCGTCACGCTGGGCACGCCCGCCACCATCGCGGCCGTCGTCGACTGGGAGATGTCCACGCTCGGCGACCCGCTGGCCGACCTCGGCCTGACATTGTCCTACTGGGCGCAGGCGGGTGACGACGCCGAGTGGCTGAGCACGAATGGCCTGGCCGCGGTCACCTCGTTGCCTGGCTTCTACAGCCGGGAGCAGTTCGCGGCCAGGTACGCGGAGCTGACCGGAAGAGACATCGCGAATCTCGGCTACTACATCGCGTTCGGCCACTTCAAGCTCGCCGTGGTGCTCGAAGGCATTCACGCACGGTTCCTGCAGCACATGACTGTCGGCGAGGGTTTCGAGCGCGAGGGACCCACGGTTCCGATCCTGATCGAACGGGCCCACCGCATGCTCGACACCACGCGCCAGTGAGGCGCTGCGATCCGAAGCCTGGGAACGACACGAGCTTGGGTTGAGTGAGGCCCGGCGCCCCGCTCTCGCCGGGCCTCAAGGCGGCGCTACCGCCCTAGTGACGGCACCACCGCCCGCATGAGGGAGGCCCGGCGCCCCGCTCTCGCCGGGCCTCCATTATCAGGACGCGTTCCCGGCTCAGGCGGTTCACAGGCCGGACGATCTTTTTTCCCGGGTCGTTCGGGGGGAGCGGCCTCAGTCTTCGGGTGGCGTACCGCGTAGCCGAGGCGTCATGGCGTGCTGCAGCCCACCCCTCCCTCGCATAGCCGCTGGGCCCAGGCTGCGTTAAAGATCCGGCCAATCTGCGTCGGGTTCGTCACCGGGTAAGCATCGCCACCGGTCGTGACGCCTATCTCATGCATCGCGGTGAAGTTCCCAGCGGTCCCTATCATCAAGATGACGACCTCGACGGGCCGCTCGCCCAGGTTCAGCTGCTGTCGGTACGCCGTCCGCAGCTTGCTGAGCAGGTCGCTGAGCGTCATGTCACCCTTCCCGTCGATGCCCGCGGTCAGCACCAGGACGGCGTTGATGTCGTTGGGTGCGTAGGTGTTCCTCATGTCCGTGTACGCGTCCCAGATCGCGTCGTACAGCCGCAGGTTCCCGGTAGTGCTGGCGGTGAGCGTCTTGTCGACGTTCAGGAGCTGCTGCAACCTGGTGGTCAGGCCGTAATCCTGGCTCAGCCCGCCTAGCGAGACCATCTGCTGGTACGGCGGCTGGGTCAGCGAGCTGCTCTCGCCGATGACCCACTGGCCGAGGTGAGTGCTGAGCGGGAACTTCACTAGGCCGGCGGACGCCGTCGCCGCGAGCACCTGCTCGACGTCCAGGCCGGGCAGCCCGGACGGAGCGTTCATGACCGGCGACACGTCGATCAGGGCAAGGTCCCTGGAGCCGAGCCCGAGCTGCTTCCAGTCCCCGAGTTCCTTCGCCGCCTCGACGGAGCTGAATGGGGTGGCGACCTGCAGCGGCTGGGAGCTCAGCCCGGTCGAGGACGGCATGGCGTCAGGGACCCCGTTGGCAGACCGGAAGCCGTAGTAGCGGACCGCGGACTGTGCGTACCCAGACAACAGGAACGTGCCGAATTCCTGAGCCGCCTGCTGCTCCTGCGCCGTCTGCGTGGTCAGCACGTACGGGTAGTTGAGCTCCGGGCTGCCGAGTGCCTTGGCCGTGCCGGTCGGGTACCTGGCGACGAGCGTGGCGGCGGGCGTTGCTGTGGGGTGCGCCTTGTCGTACGCCAGGACCGCCTGCTCGGAGGCGACGGTCACCCCGTTGCGCTTCAGGGCGGTGTTACCGGAGACGAACTTGGCAAGAGCCAAGACGGAGTCCGTGTCCGCAGTCGCCTCCGAGTCATTCACGAAGTTGGTGAAGACGCTCCGTACGTAGGAGGCGCTGCTGATCTGCCTGGCCACCTCGATGACGGTCGCCAGGCCGACCGCGCTGACGGTCGGGGAGGGCAGGCTCACGGTGAGGCGGAGAGTAGACGGCGGGCCGTCAAAGCCGGGTGGCAGCAGGATCCGCCAGGATACTGGCCCGGCGAACGCCTGACTCTGGGCTGCGACCGTCTGCGTTGTCACGATCATCAGCGGTGACTTGGCGACGCTGCTGATGTTCGTCGTCCTGACCGTCGCCGCACCCTGCGGCGTACCGACGGCCCGGTCCACCCACAGGCTCGAGTCGGGTATCCAGGCGTCGATGCCGGAGGGGAGGTGCGCGCTCGCGGTCGTGCTCGACTTACCTGATGATCCGGCCGAGGCCGAACTTGACCCCTCGCCGTCCACCTCTCCGGCCGTGAGGTAGGACTCAGCCGCAGTGACGCGGACCTGCACGCACCGTCCGCCGACCCGCGCGCGGGTCTTGTTGAAGTTCTTGGCGATCGTCTGGATGGCCGGCGCGATATCGGGGCTCACCGCGACGCCGACCTCGGTGTAACCACCGGAGCACCTGTCGCGGGTGACAACGGCCTGCGCGGAGAGACCGATCATGCAGGCGGCCGCCACGGCGATGGCGATGCCTACCAGCACGCCGGTCCTGACGCCCCTCGTCAGGCCGCGACGGCCTGTACCCGATCTTGTTCGTCGTGGCACGTCTGCGTCCCGTCGGTCGTCGCAGTCTGCTGACCAGCTGAGCGGGGATCGGGGGTCGTCCCCCGGGTCAGCACCGTTCGCCGGCGCGGGCTGCTCATACGTGTTGCTGGCCCGGACTATATCGGAAATCCAAGAGCGAGATCGTGGACTTTGTCGGGTTTAGGGGTGGAACTGTGCCCGGCATCAAGTCCCGGCTCGCGGCGCGGGGCGGCGGCTGCCGGACCGGACCTACACACTAAGAAGCGTGGCTGCGCAGGTACCGATCTCAGATCCCGCAGATCCCCGGCTGGCCGACTACGTGCGGCTGACCGACGTGCACCTGCGGCAGAGCCTGGAGCCGGCGAACGGCCTTTTCATCGCCGAGGGCGAGAAGGTCATCCGCCGGGCCGTGGCGGCCGGCTACCCGGTGCGCTCCCTGCTGGTAGCGCAGGACAAGATCGCCACGATCGCGGACGTGGCGCATACGCTCAGCGTTCCCCTGTACGTGCTGCCCGCGGCCACCGCGCAGGTCCTGACCGGCTACCGCGTGCACCGCGGGGCGCTCGCCTCCATGCAGCGGCTGCCCCTGCCAGACCCGGAGGAGGTGCTCGCCGGCGCCCGCCGGATCGTCGTGCTCGAGGACATCACCGACCACACCAACGTAGGTGCCGTGTTCCGCTGCGCGGCGGCGCTCGGCTTCGACGCCGTGCTGCTCGCGCCGCGTTGTGCTGACCCGCTGTACCGCCGCGCCGTCCGCGTCTCTATGGGCGCGGTGTTCGCTGTTCCTTATGCCCGGCTCGGCGACTGGCGCGGCGGCCCGCACTGGCTGCGGACGCTCGGATTCCGCCTGCTGGCGCTGACCCCCGATCCGGCTGCCACGCCCATCGGCCAGATAGTCGCCGGCGGCAGGCTGGCGCTGCTGATCGGCTCCGAGGGTTCCGGCCTGTCGCCGCGCTGGCTGGCGGCGGCGGACAACGCCGTCAGGATCCCGATGCGCAGGGGAGTGGACTCCCTCAACGTCTCGTCGGCCGCTGCGATCGCTTGCTACCTGCTCGCGGGCAGTTAGGCGTGGTCGCGATGACTGAACCCCTCGCGGAGGCGCGCCGGCGCCGGGATTACGAGTGCCGGCTGACGCCCGACCGCGCGCTTGACACGCTGGACGACGCGCACAGCTTCCTGACGGAACGTGGCTTGCTGACACGGACTCCCGACTCCGCGCTGCCGTCCTTGTTCGAGGCTTGTCACGAGGAGCCTTACCAGGCTGGCGGCCGTGGCTTTGCCAGCTGGCCGGCCACGAAGTGGTGGTGGCCATCGAGACTGGCCTCGCTGCCGGATGTGCACTCGCTCGACATCCACCGCGGGAAGAACATCCTGCTGTCCGACGAGTTGCTCGCGCTCGTGGATCCCGTGTGCCGGCTGGAACTGGCCAGGATGGAAGGTGCGGATCCGGGCTCCGAACGCGTGCTGCATCACCTCGCAGAGGCGGGTCCCTCGATGGCCGAGGACGTCGAGGTCGAACTGGGCCTGAAGCACAAGGAGTTCAGGTCGCTGCGCGACGCTCTGCAGAGCCGCGGCGCGCTCGTTGCCCGGCCAGTCACCCTGCC
>JASIGS010000214.1 GCA_030052355.1 Streptosporangiaceae bacterium
CGGCAGCTGGAAGGTACCGGGCAAGGCTGTCTGGTTTGCCCTGCGCATACCGCAGTCCGCGCTCCCCGAGCAGTTCAGGGGGTCGCTGGCAGGCGCGGACTGGCTCGTGGACGAACTCGAACTCATGCTGGCAGGCCGAGGGCTGGCCGGCAGCATCGTGAGGGCCGACGCTGGCAGCATGTCCGTCTTGTCAGTCAGCGCGAACCTCACGGTGTGGCGGCACGGCGACGCGGTCTCCTGGCGGTCGGCGAACGGCGATTACCAGCGGATGGCGCTCGCGGACCTGGTAGAGGTCACCGAGCAGATCGTCGGCGCGCACGAGGAGCACCAATACCGCAGCGCGCGCCTCTAGCCTGAGCAGTGCTTGCCTGCCTGGCGCCTCGCCCCTGCGCGCCCTACGTATAACTGTTATCGACGTTCGGCGGGCGGGAAAGCTGATCGTTACCATCGCGGCGCCGAACACTGGATAATAGAGAGACTGATCGAGATGCTTGGGACTGGCTGGAGCACCAGCCAGTCCTCCTTGGTTCCGGTGCGCCCTCGGCAGGGAAACGGAAGGGGAGCAGGATGGCGGCGATGAAGCCGCGGACAGGTGACGGTCCGCTAGAGGTCACCAAGGAGGGCCGCGGCATCGTGATGCGGGTGCCGCTTGAGGGCGGCGGTCGGCTCGTCGTCGAGCTGACGCCGGATGAGGCGCGAGCCCTCGGCGACGCGCTCAACACCGCCGTCGGCTGATTCCTGCCCAGGAGCCCGGGTAACCCTGCTGCCCGGGCGCTGGATCGTTGCCCGGGTCCTTAGGCTTCCTTGACAGCGGCAAGAAAGCCGTCGCCGAACGGCAGCAGCAGCGGCACGAGGTGCTCCTCGGCCCGCACCTGCTCGCGCAGTTCCTCCGCCGCTGCCGCATCCGCGTTGCTCGGGACTCGGCCGGTACCCGAACTTCCCGGCATGGTGGCATTGAAGGCGACAACACCGCCCGGCCTGAGCACGCGCAGCGCCGCGGTCAGGTAGCCACCGAACTCCTGCTTGTCGGCATCGCAGAAGACCAAGTCGTAGGCGCCGTCCGCGAGCCTGGGCAGCACCTCGAGGGCGAGCCCGCCGATGAGGCGGAACCGGCCTGGCGGGAAGCCGGCCGCCAGGAAGGCAGCCCGCGCCAGCCGCTGGTGCTCGGGCTCGCTGTCCACGGTGGTGAGCACGCCACCGGGCCGCATGCCGCGGAGCAGCCAGATGCCTGAGGTTCCGCACCCGGTCCCGATCTCGACCGCTGCCTTGGCGCCGACCGCGGCCGCGAGAAACCGGAGTGCACCGCCGGTTAGCCGGCTTATGGGGGCGGCGCCACCCACCTCCGCGGCGTTCCGCCGCGCCATGACCAGGACGTCATCCTCCGGCAGGAAGTCCTCGATGTAGGCGAGCGTATCCTCGGCGATAGGAATGGCTGCCTCCCCTCAGGCACGTGCGCGCTTGCCCCAGGGCGGCAGCCTAGCGGGCGCACCGGCCATCCGGGAACCTGCTCGCCAGGCTCGCTCGTTGCCAGGAGGAAGCATTTTCCACGGCGCGGCGTTAAAGGGCTATAGCGATAAAGGTTGCTCCTAAGAGCTGCCGCCCAGGGGCAGGTGGAAGACGACGGTGGACAAGGCCGAAACCGCGGAGCGGGTCGAAGACGCTCCTGCCTGGACGCCTCCGAGCTGGGACGAGCTCGTGCGGGACCACTCGGCCCGCGTGTACCGGCTTGCCTACCGGCTGACCGGCAATACGCACGACGCGGAGGACCTCACCCAGGAGGTCTTCGTCCGGGTATTCCGCTCGCTGTCCAGCTACACGCCCGGCACGTTCGAGGGCTGGCTGCACCGCATCACCACGAACCTCTTCCTCGACATGGCTCGCCGACGCCAGCGCATCCGGTTCGAGGGCCTGGCCGACGAGACCGAGGCCAGGCTCGGCGGGAGCGAGCCCACTCCGGCCCAGGCATTCGACGACCGGCACCTCGACGGCGACATCCACGCTGCACTGAACGCGCTGGCCCCTGAGTACCGGGCAGCGGTCATTCTCTGCGACATCGAGGGGCTTTCTTACGAGGAGATCGCCGAGACCCTCGGCGTGAAGCTCGGCACGGTCCGGAGCAGGATTCACCGGGGTCGGGCCCAGCTCCGCCAGGCACTCGAGCACCGCAGGCCGCGTCACCTCGGCGGCACGGTCCCGCAGCCTCGCTTGCAGATCGACATCCCGGTGGCTGAAGGAGGGTCGTCATGAGCCACCTTGGTCAGCGGCTTTCTGCGCTGATCGACGGGGAGCTAGACCTCACCGAGCGCGAGCGCGTGCTGGTGCACGTGTCCAGGTGCCAGTCGTGCCAGGACGAGATAGCCTCCCTGCGGACGCTGAAACAGCGGATGAACGCGCTGGGTGACGCCGCGGCGACCGCTGGCCTGACCCGTCGGCTGATGGGCCTGCGGGAGTCCGCGACGGACGGCGCGGCCGAGCGGCCATCATCGCGAGACTGGGCGGAGCCGAGCCACGGCAGGCCGCAGCCCAGGACGGGCCGCTATGTCCTCGGCGGCTCGCTGGCAGTCTTGCTCGCCGGCCTCGGGACGGCCGCGTTCATCATCGGCGGTGAGCCGCAGGCTCGCGCGCCAGAACCCACGATCACGCCGTCGGTTGACGTATACACGCTGCAGCACTACCTCGACACCGGCTGGTCGCCGGCTGGGCAGCCGCGGACTGCGACCGACGAGAGATTCTCGCCGCCACAGCCGTGACCGGCCGATTTCCCCCGTGGCGAGTCGCTTCCGCGGTCGTCGTCATTGTCCTGCTCGGTGTCTGTGCCGTGGCGCTCACGGTGCGCGGCAGCCCGGTTGCCCGGTTCACCGCCGACCGGCTCAAGTCGGCCGACCCCGCACAGCGCGCTCACCCCGTAGCGCGGCCGCGCAGCTCGCCTGAAGCCCGGCGCCTTCTGGCGCAGGCCGCGACCGCCGCCCGTGACACCGCCTACAGCGGCGTCCAGGTCTCTGACTGGTGGGGGCCGGCGGGCATGAGCTCGTCACAGCTCGACGTCTGGCACCGGCCGGGTGCAGGGATCGTGGCCAGGTCCCTTGCCCCGCCAGACGACGGCACCGACGCGCAGTTGTACACGCCAGGATCGGGCGATCCGGTCGTGGCCATGGCCATGTCGGTCAAGCAAGTCGACTTGCTGCTGGCGAACTACCAGGTCAAGTACGCTGGCGCGGGCTCGGCTGGCGGGCGGTCCGCGCAGGTCATCTCGGTGGTGCGGCCCGGCGGACGGCTGGCAGCGAAGTTCTGGCTCGATGCAGCGACGAAGCTGCCGCTACGCCGGGAGCTCTTCGACACCAACGCGCACCTGGTGAGCGAGATCAGCCTGATCGACCTCAAGCTCGGTGCGGGCGCCGTGGCCGGGATGCCGGCCGCGCAGGGAGAGCCCTGGACACGGCAGCTCGGGACGAGTGCCATCAGGCTGCTGCAGAGCAAGGGCTGGCCGGTGCCGCCGCGGCTGGCCGGGAGCCTGCGGCTGTTCGCTGCCAGTGAGGCGGTCAACTCGGCAGGCCTGGTGGTCGACACGTCGTACTCGGACGGACTGTCGGTCATCTCGCTGTTCGTGGAGCGCGGCCACCTGCCGAAATCGATGGCCGGCTGGCAGCAGGTGAAGCTCGACGACCACCGCGTGTTCACCAGCGATCCTGATGACCGCTCCATCGCCTGGACCAGCAACGGCTTCGTGTTCACCATGATCTCCGATGCGTCCGCGAGCACCGTCCGCCAGGCGTTCGCCGCGGCCCTCGCCGACAGCAGGGCGCCCGGCTTCTGGGTCCGGCTCGGCCGCGGCTTCAAGCGCCTGGCCAGCCTGGCAAACCTGTTCCGCTGAATCCGGCCAATCCGGCAGCCGTTGTGCCACGAACATTTATCGCGGTAGCAGGGTCGGGCTACTCTAGTTAAGCGGGCAGCACGCTCGCGGGTCCTAGCCTCTCAGGAGCCTGTCAGTGTTTGACCTGTCGTTTCTCAAGCTGCTGGTGCTCGGGGTCATAGCGCTGGTGGTCTTCGGGCCTGAGCGGCTGCCGGGCATGGCGGCGCAGGCTGGCCGCATGCTGCGCGAGCTGCGCATCATGGCCGAGGGAGCAAAGTCGGACCTGCAGGACAGCCTCGGCGCCGACTTCGGTGACTTCGACATCGCCGACCTCAATCCGAAGCACTTCGTGCGCAAGCACCTGATGGACGAGCTGACCGGCGACGGGGTGCTGACCGGCCGCATCACCGGTTCCGGCAACGGCAGTGCGGGCAACGGCAGTGCCGGCAACGGCAGCGCGGCAGCCGAGATGCTGCACACGTCCGGGGTGCGGCTCTCGCCAGGCGAGAGCCCGCCCTACGACTCCGAGGCAACCTGACCCGCGCGCCGCTTAGCCACTAGCGGCCGGCCGCCGCGCGGTCAGGCTGGAGACAGGCCAAGCTGACGGCCCGACAGGCTGCGTCCCCGTCCCGCCAGCCCTTCGGCGATCTTCCTGAACTGCTGGGAGGCCGGGGCATCTGGGTCGGCCAGCACGAGCGGCGTTCCGCTGTCGCCCGCTTCGCGGAGCCTCGGGTCTATGGGCACCTCGCCCAGCAGCGGGACTTGCGCCCCTACGAGCCTGGTCAGGGTGTCGGCGACCGCCTGACCGCCGCCGGACCCGAAAACCTCGACCCGCTCGCCGCAGTGCGGGCAGGGCAGGTATGACATGTTCTCGATGACCCCGACCACGCGCTGGTGCAGCTGCGTGGCCAGCGAGCCGGCGCGCTCCGCCACCTCGGCCGATGCCGTCTGCGGAGTGGTGACGACCATGAGCTCGCTGCCCGGCACGAGGTGCGCGGCAGAGATTGCCACGTCTCCGGTACCCGGCGGCAGGTCCATGAGCAGCACGTCCAGATCGCCCCAGTAGACCTTGGAGAGGAAATCCTGTAGCAGCTTGTGCAGGATCGGGCCGCGCAGGGGAAGCGGCTCGTTCCCCTTCTTGAGCATTCCACTAGAGATAGCCCTGACGCCGTGCGCAGACGGGGGCATGATCATCTGCTCGACCTGTGTCGGCCGGTCCGTCACGCCGAGCATCCTCGGCACCGAATGACCGTAGATGTCGGCGTCGAGCAGGCCCACCTTCAGCCCGAGGCCCGCGAGCGCGGCTGCCAGGTTCACGGTGACCGACGACTTACCGACGCCGCCCTTGCCGCTGGCGATCGCGTACACCCTGGTGAGCGAGTCCGGCTTGGCGAACGGGATCTCCGGCTCCGGCCTGCCGCCGCGGAGCGTGTTCTGCAGCTCCCGCCGCTGCTCGTCGCTCATCACGTCCAGCTCGACCCGGACTCCCGTGACGCCGGGAAGCCGGCCGACCACGGCCGTCACGTCGCGGGTGATGGTGTCTCGCAGCGGGCAGCCTGAAACGGTCAGCCAGACATCGACTCGGACCAGGCCGCCGGCCGCCACCTGGACGCCCTTCACCATGCCCAGCTCGGTGATCGGGCGGTGGATCTCCGGGTCGTTGACCGCCGCCAGGGCCTGGGTCACCTGCTCAGGGGTGGGCGGGACGGTACTGGTCGCAGTTGTGGACATAACTTCATCGTACGGCGGCGCGCGTATGCTCGGGCGGCGTGGCAGCAGGTCGGTACCGGCCGCGGCGTTCGACGCTCGCCGTTCCCGGTAGTAATCCCAGGTTCCTGGCCAAGGCGCGTCAGGTCCCCGCCGACGAGGTGTTCCTCGACCTTGAGGACGCGGTGGCGGCCGCCGAGAAGGAGCGTAGCCGCGGGGCCGTGGCACGGGCCCTGCGCGAGGGCGGCTGGGGCGACAAGGTCAGGGCGGTGCGTATCAACGACGTCCGCACCGGCTGGGCCTGCCAGGACGTCGCCGAGGTCGTCGGGGAAGCCGGGGATTCGCTGGACGCCATCGTGCTGCCCAAGGTCGCCGGTCCGCTCGACGTCGGCTGGCTCGACCTGACCCTCGGCCAGGTCGAGCGGGCCACCGGGCTGGTGGTCGGCGGGATAGCGATCGAGGCCCAGATCGAGGACGCGGCCGGCCTGGCGGCCGTGGACGCCATCGCGGCGGCGTCACCCCGGCTGGAGGCGCTGGTC
The DNA here is from genome assembly GCA_030052355.1 of Streptosporangiaceae bacterium. The sequence continues at coordinate 6,097 of JASIGS010000214.1, forward strand.
TTCGGCCCGGCCGACTTCATGGCGAGCATGGGGATGCGGTCCCTCACGGTCGGGGCTCAGCCTGCCGGGTACGCCGGCGGCGACGCGTTTCACTACGCGCACATGCGCATGCTGGTCGCGGCGCGGGCCAACGGCCTGCAGGCGGTCGACGGACCCTACGCCGCGATCCGCGACCTCGACGGGCTGAGAGCCAGCGCCGCCAGCGCGGCCGCCATCGGCTT
>JASIGS010000215.1 GCA_030052355.1 Streptosporangiaceae bacterium
CAGGACTCGCCGGCGGGCCCCGCACCGGCGCGCAGCACGACCGCGACCGGCACCGAGCCGGGCAGCGCCGAGGCAGCGAGCGCCACGAGCAGGCTGGCAGGCAGCTCGCCGGCGAACGGAGCAACGAGAGCCAGGATTCCGGACGATCCCGACGGCCGCTTCGGGCCGGGCCGGCCGCCAGCCGGGTCCCTGGCCGACCTGCGGTCACGGCTGGCCAGGCTGCCATACGGTCATCCCTCCTCGCCCTATGACGATGGCGGAGTAGCCAAGCTGCCGCCGCCTCGCCTGCGCCAGCTAGAACTGGGCCTGCCGGCGCCCGAGCGCCAGCAGGCGAACGACACCGCGTTGCACCGCGAGCCCGAGCCAGCAGCCATGATCGACATGCTCGCTGAGTTTCGGAACGGCCACGATCCGGAACTAGTTCGCAACGACGTGCCCGCTGCCTCCGAGCCGGGCGTGCCCGCCGCCTCCGAGCCGGGCGCGCAGATCCTGGACCTCGAACCCTCCGCCGGCCTGGACGCGCTGCTCCCGGACCCGGCCGCGACCGCCCCTGATCTGGACGCGCCGGTCCTGGACCTCGAACCTTCCGCCGACCCGGACGCGCTGCCCCCGGACCCGGCCGCACCCCCCGGCGACCTAGAGCCGTTGCCCCCAGACCCGAGCACGCCCACCCCCGAACTGCACTGGCCTGTTCCTGACCTCGGCGCGCCGGTACCGGACGAGGACGCGCCCAGCGAGGCGCCGGACCGGCACTCGGGCAACGGCTCGGCCCGCCGGCCTGACGGCTACTCGACCGCCGCTTACGGCGCCCCCTTGATCACGCCGGACGCCCGGCCGGGCCAGAACGGCAACGGGCGCCGCCACGCCCGTGATGACCTGCAGGACCCCTACGCACTGGCGCCGTCAGCAGGCCGGACCGGCAACGGCGGGCCGCCCCGGCAGGCTCCGGGCAACGAAGCCCCGGCGCCGCTGCTCAGCGCCGAGCACGAGGAAGTCGTCCGGCGCGCACTGACAGCGTGCCGGACAGCCGAGGGCCGGAACATGTTCGGCAGCTACGGGAACAGCGGCATCACGCCGGCGGTCAGGCGCGTCGCTCAGCAGCTTCCGCACGGCGGCCTGGCCCCGGACAGCGAGCCCGACAGCCTCAAGTCCGCCGACAGGTTCGCGGCAAAACTGGCGAGGCTGATCGCGCGTTTCCCCGGCACTCCCGCCGAGAACTTGGCAGCGAGCATCTGCGACGCCATCCGGTACGCCTTCGTGTTCGAGCCCGCCGAATACACCGAAGGCACCCTGCTGGTGCACCGCAAGCTCAAGGCGCAGGGCTTTGAGCTGGAAGCCAGGCGGAACCGCTGGGACAGCCCCGAGTACAAGGGCATCTGGACCTGCTGGCGCGACCCAGCCCATGACCAGCCGTTCGAGGTGCAGTTCCACACGACGGCGAGCTGGGATGTTGTCCGCCGGACGCATGACAGCTACATGAGAATCACCGACCCGGCGACCTCGCCGGCCGAGCGTGCCCGGCTGCGCGCGCGCCAGGTTGCCGAAGCGGCCTCGGCAAGCCCGCCGCCGCGCTGCAGCCAGGTCGCCGACTTCCGCCTGGAGCCACGATGAGCCCCGGCATCCAGTACTACGCGATTGTCACCGCAGGATCTCGCGGCCGGTCAGCGGCCGGACTCGCCCGACGTACCTACGAACCCGACGCGCCGGTCGACGAGACGCTGCGCCAGGATCTTCGCTGGGAGCTCGATTCGGCGATAGTGGAGTGGGAGTACGGTGACCTGGCCGCCGATCTCGTCAAGATCAGCGACCAGGAGGCGGAAAACCTCACGCAGGCGCTACGCGCCAGGTGGAACCGGCGAGGCTGACCGAAGAGCCTTACTACCGGCGAGCGAAGGCGCCGGCCCGCGCGAATGACCAGCCGGTCGGCAAGAGCGTTGTCTGACCGGGTGGCGGCGACGGCCAGCACGCGCGACTAACTAGGACTTCTCCCATTCGCCCTTGTCGTGTCGAAGAACTCCCTGATCAGTTCCCGCTGCCGCGCGCTGACCTGCTCGAAGTGCTTGTCCAGCGCGTCCTCGCCGATCGCCTCGGCCGTCAGGTACAGGTCCTTGATCTGATCGAGCTTGGCAGCGGCCTCGGGCGGCAGTTCCCACGGCGGCTCGACCGACCCGATCACGCTGGCGGGGCGGGCCGGCTCGGGCGGGCGAGTCACGCTGGCGGGGCGGACAGGCTCGAACGGCCCGCGCGGCGTCTCGACGGGGCCGGGACGCGGGAGCACAGTCGCGCCGCGCAACTCCGCCGCCGAACCGCCGCGAGGCTGTTCCGGCACGGCCGGAGCCGGAAGCGGAGCCAGACCAGGCGACGCAGCGGGAAGCGGAGCCAGGCCCGGCGACGCAGCGGGAAGCCGAGCCAGACCCGGCGACCCACCTGGAAGCGGAGCCAGGCCAGGCGCCATACGCGGAAGCGGAGCCAGATCCGGTACCGCGCCGGCAGCCGGGACCGAGGCCACAGCCGACGGCGGAGCCAGGTCCTCAGGCGCCGCAAGAGCTGGCGAGCCCGCCTTGCCGGGCAGGATCACTGGCAGCGGCGAGGTCGGCGTGTCGTCGGAGCTGTCCGCGCTGATCTGGCCGGGAACGTGAGCGGTCGCGGCTTCGGCCTGCGGCGGCAGCGCGGCGAC
>JASIGS010000216.1 GCA_030052355.1 Streptosporangiaceae bacterium
GCCGGTGACCAAGCTGACTCTGGTCGATCGGGTCAGGCCGTCGGAGGCTGTCAGTCAGGATCAGCGGGTGGCGGTGTGGCAGGGGGATCTAGTCACCGAGCTGGGGGCTCGTGGCGCTAGCCCGCTTGCAGATGCTGATCTGGTCTTTCACTTGGCGGCGGCCGTGAGCGCGGAGTCCGAGCGCGATTTCGACCTCGGCATGCGCGCCAACTTGACCGGGATCGAGCTCGTGCTCGCGGCCTGCCGTGAGGCTGGGCGGGTACCGGTGGTGGTGTTCTCCAGCTCACTCGCGGTGTTCGGCGGCACCGGCACGCATCCGCTGCCCGAAGTGATCACGGACGCCACGCTGCCGGTGCCGCAGAGCAGCTACGGAGTCCAGAAGTTCATCGGCGAGCAGCTCATCGCCGACTACACGCGGAAGGGGTTCATCCGGGGAAGGTCGGTGCGGCTGATGACGGTGAGCGTGCGGCCGGGACGGCCGAACGCCGCGGCGTCGGGGTTCCTGTCCGGCATCATCAGGGAACCGCTGGCCGGGATCCGGTCAAATTCGCCGGTGCCGCCTGACCTGGCCGTCGCGCTCATGTCGCCGGCCCGCGCGGTCGAGGGCCTGCTCTGCGCGGCGGAGGCGGCGCCGGAGCAGTGGGGCGACCCGACCGCGGTCACCCTGCCGGCCGTCACGGTCACCGTGGGTGAGATGGTGCAGACGCTCGAGCGAGTTGCCGGGCCCGCGGTCAGCGCACTCGTGGGCTGGGAGCCGGACGAGGCCATCGCGGTCCTCATGCGCGGCTGGCCCGCGCGCGTGTCGGCGGCGCGGGCTGCCGCGCTCGGGCTGAGCCCGGACGAGAGCTTCGAGGCCATCGTCCGCGCCTACATCCGCGATGCCGCTGGCTGACTATCCGTCCGGAGGGGCTGCTTGGCCAGGCGGCCTGTCGGTAGCGTTACATGTGCACCACGCACCCCAACGGCACGCGGAGGCGACCATCACACAGACAGAGTGGCTCACGATAGGAGCCGAGGTTAGCTGCACGGACGGGATCTGCGGTCAGCTGACGCGCGTAGTCGTTGACCCCGTGGCGCGTACGGTGACTCACCTGGCCGTCGAGCCTCCGCACCGGCAGGGGCTCGCCCGGCTCGTTCCGATTGATCTGGCGGCGCCCGGGCCGGGCGGCATACGGCTGAACTGCACGCTGCAAGAGTTCGAGCGGCTCGACTCAGCCGAAGAGACCCAGTTCGTGCCGGGCACCAGGGGATTCGAGGTGTACGGCGCCGATCAGGTCCTCTCCTGGCCGTATTTCCCGCTGGGGGACAGGATCATGAACCCCGATCTCGAGGGCAAGGTCTCGGAGACCGTCACGGTCGACACGGTCCCCCTTGGCGAGGTGCCGATTAGGCGCGGTGGGCACGTGCACGCCGCCGACGGCCCGATTGGCCAGGTCGAGGGGCTCGTCATCGACACGGCGAGCCACGGTGTGACACATGTCCTGTTGCAGGAGGGCCACCTGTGGGGACGCAAGCAGGTCGCCATCCCGATCGGCTCGGTGGCCAGCGTTGATGACGACGGCATCAAGCTGAGTATCAGCAAGCAGCAAGTCCAGGACCTGCCGCCAGTGAACCTCGCCGGCTAGTACCACGGCCGCAGGTCGTAACAGCTCGCTGGTGCGGAGGAGCGATCATTCAAAGCTGACGTCGTCCGTGCTCGTCACCAGCTCTACCTGATCTCCTAGCGACCACTCAGCCACGCGGGACGCGACGTCCGCTGGCACTACGTCGCCGAATCCAGGTCCGGGCGGAATGTCGTATGTCGCATGTGCCCCGTGTGGCAGTACCACGGCGTAGCCCCGGTCGAGCGCGGTACGCGCGGTCGCGGCAACGCACATTTCCGACATCACTCCGGCGATCACCAGTCGGCTCACGCCGGCGCCCGTCAGTATCGAGCCGAGGTTCGTGCCGTCGAAACCGTCGTCCCGGGTTTTCCGCACGACCGGCTCGCCAGGCAGCGGCCGCAGATGCAACTCCCAGCCCCGTTTGCCCGGCTCGTCGGGCGCGCCATCTTCGCCGTCGTTCTGGAGATGAATCACGAGGCAGCCGGCTTGCCTGGCCCGCACGAGCAGGCTGTCAACGCTGGCCAGAAGTGCTTCAGCGGCAGGCACCGCGTCCTTTCCGCTGACGAACGCGGTCTGCAGGTCGACCAGCAGCAGAGCCTGTACCGGGGGCATGTCGCACTATATCGGGCAACCCGCCTTGGGGTAGTAGCTCTCTGCGCTCGTGCGGCGGCTGAAGACTGTCACAGCTTCCGGTGGCTCCTTGTCTTCAAGGGAAAGACCACGCGGAAGGAAAAGATCATGCGAGTCTTCGTCACGGGAGCGACCGGGGCACTGGGGCGGCATCTTGTTCCCGGGCTGGTCGCGGCGGGTCACAAGGTCACCGCGACCACGAGGACGCCCGGCAAGGTCGCGCAACTGCGAGCCGCGGGTGCCGAGGCTGTGGTCGTCGACGGGCTGGATCGGGAGGCTGTGATCGCCGCTGTGACTGCGGCGGCGCCAGAGGCGATCCTGCACGAGATGACCGCGCTCTCGGACATGCGGAGCCTCCGCAACCCGGACAAACAGTTCGCCGCCACCAACGCACTCAGGACGCGGGGCACTGACAATCTGCTGGCGGCCGCTGCGGAGGCGGGCACCAGCAGGGTCATCGCGCAAAGCTACGCGGGCGCCGCGCCGGATTTGCGCTCCGACGGCCGGCTGAAGACCGAAGAGGATCCGATTGACGTGCTGCCCATCCGGTCGGCCATGGAAGGGTCGGCGGCGATCAGGCACGTCGAAGAGACGGTGCCGGCGCAGGCGCCGGAGGGCATCGTGCTCCGCTACGGCGGCTTCTACGGGCCTGGCGCTTCGGAATTCATGCTCGAAGCGGTCCGGAAGAGGCAGGTGCCGGTCATCGGTGGCGGGGCCGGCGTCTGGTCGTTCATTGAGATCAGCGACGCCGCCGCGGCCACGGTCGCCGCGGTCGAGCTTGGCGCACCCGGGATCTACAACATCGTGGACGACGACCCGGCCGCGGTGGCGGAATGGCTACCGTATCTGGCTGAGGTCGCGGGCGCGAAGCCGCCGCTCCGGGTGCCCGCCTGGATTGGGCGGCTGCTCGCCGGCGAGTTCGTCGTGGCACAGATGACTGCCTCGTGCGGGTCATCGAACGCGAAGGCGAAGAAAGAACTCGGCTGGGAGCCGCGCTACGCGAGCTGGCGGGAGGGGTTCCGTGCCTGGATCAGTGGATGAGACCGCTGCGGCCGACTACCGGCCGCTGCTGTTCTCCATCGCCTACGGGATGACCGGATCCGTGGGCGATGCCGAGGACATCGTGCAGGACGCGTTCCTCGGCCTGACTAAGGCGCGGCAGGCCGGAACCACGATCGCCGATCTGAAGGCGTACATGACGACCGCGGTGACCCGGCTGGGCATCAACTACCTGGGATCGGCGCGGGTGCGCCGGGAGACGTATGTGGGGGACTGGCTGCCCGAGCCGGTCGTGGTGGCCGCCGATGAGCCGGGGCCCGCCGAGTACGCCGAGCTGGCTGACTCCCTGTCGATGGCGTTCCTCGTGTTGCTGGAAGCTTTGTCGCCGGTGGAGCGGGCTGTGTTCATGCTGCGCGAGGTGTTCGGGTACGGATACCAGGACGTGGCGCGGATCACCGGCAAGACAGAAGTGAACTGCCGGCAGATCTTCGCCCGCGCCAAGCAGCGCGTTGCCGCTGGAGGACCGTCGCGCGACCTGGTGACGACCCCGGCGGAGCGGGCGGAAGGCGAGGCGCTCGCGCGCAGATTCTTCGAGGCGGCCGCGGGCGGCGACATGGACGCCCTGCTCGGCATGCTCGCGCCCGACGTCGTGTACCGGGGTGACGGCGGCGGCAAGGCGGCCTCGGTCGGCCAGCCGCTGGCCGGGCGGCAGCCCGTCGTGCAGTTGCTCGTCTCCGTGCTCGGCCGGGTCCTGGGGCAAGGCGCCTCGATCCGGCTGGCCTGGGTCAACGGTCAGCCGGGTGCCGTGCTTTACGACGCCTGGGGGCGCGTCATCGGCGCCGTCGCGCTCGAGGTCACCGGGGGCCTTGTCCAGGCGCTGCGCTCTGTCACCAACCCCGACAAGCTTGGTCATATAGGCCCGGTATCTGACCTGGCGCGGCTGCCGCTGAAGGACGATGAAGGAGCGGACCAGTGAGCGATTTTCAGGGCGTCGCCGACCGCGTGGAGATAGAGGCGCTGCGCGGCGAGTACACCGATGCGGCGATGATGCGTGACTATGACCGCTTGGCGTCGCTGTTCACGCCGGATGGCGCGCTGCGGATGCCCAACATCCCGGTCGAGCTTGTCGGCCCGGAGCAGATACGCGGCTGGGGCGACCGGGTGCCGGAATTCGTGGAGTTTCTCGTGCAGAACACGCACCCCGGCACGGTTCAGATCGATGGCGACGCCGCTTCGGGCCGTGCTTACATGCATGAGGTCGGGCGTCTCCGCGACGGCCGTTCGGAACTCAATTATGCGATCTACCACGACCGCTACCGGCGCACCGAGGATGGGTGGAAGTTCACCGAGCGGGTCTACGAAGTGCGGTACCACGACAGCAGCCCGCTGGCGGGCTCGCCCGCCGGGAGCAGCCTTCCGAGGTAAGCACGGCGGCATCGCGAAGCGATGCCGCCGTGTCCCTTACCTAGGACAGGTACTGGCCGAAGAAGTCGAACACTTTCTCCCAGCCGTCCATCGCTGCCTCGGGCCGGTACATCGGCGTGTGATGGTAGAAGAAGCCATGCGACGCACCGTCGTAGCGGTGGAACACGTAGTGCTTGCCGTGCCGCTTTAGCTCGGCCTCGTGCTGGTTGACCAGTTCCGGGGTCGGGTACTGGTCGTCGTTACCGAACAGGCCGAGCAGGGGCGCGTTCAGGTCTGCGGTGAACTCGAGTACCGAAACCGGGCGGGTCGGAGTCAGTTCCTCCGCCTTGGCGATCACGCCGCCACCCCACAGGTCAATGACGGCGTTGAAGCCCGGGTCCTTGGAAGCGACCAGCAGCGCGTGCCGGCCGCCCGAGCACGGGCCGATGATGCCGACCTTGCCGTTGCTGTCCGGCTGAGCGAGCAGCCACTCGCGTGCGGCCGAGCAGTCAGCGACGACGCTGTCGTCAGGAACGCCGCCTTCGGCACGCGCCTTCGCCGCGATGTCGTCCGGTGCGCCGTGCCCGAATCGCTCGTAGATGTTGGGCAGTATGACGGTGTAGCCGTGCCGGGCCAGCCGGTCGGAGAACTCGCGCATGTACTCGTCCCACCCGGGCATGTGCGGCACGGCGACGATCCCGGGGCGCGGGCCTTCGCCGGCGGCCGGCCTGGCGACGTACGCGTGTATCTCGTCCCCGTTGCCCGCCGGGTAGGTGATTACTTCTGTCGTTATGCCGTTGTTCGTATCGGTGCTGAACGAGTTCCACGCGGCCATCGCATGCTCCTTCGCAGCTACAAGTGTCCGCAGAAATTCATACCGCATCGGCCGACGCTGCGTCCCGGCGGGCGGCCGATAGGCTGCCGATTGGGGTTCTTGGCGGCGCCGGGCCCGGGCCATCAAGGTCTGGGTTGTCACGGGGGGAGCGCCGTGTCCCCGGCCAAGAGGAACGGGGCGAGGGAGCACGATGATCAAGGTAGGCGTGCTTGGCGCCAAGGGGCGCATGGGATCGCTGGTGTGCAGCACCGTCGAGTCGGCTGACGGCATGGAGCTGGCCGCGCAGGTAGACGCTGGCGATTCGGTAGAACAGCTGGAAGGCGTGGACGTCGTCGTCGACTTCACTCACCCTGGCGCGGTGATGGACAACCTGCACTGGTGCGTCGATCACGGCATCACCACGGTGGTGGGGACGTCGGGTTTTGATGACGACCGGCTGGCGCAGGTACGTGGCTGGCTGGCGGGCGAGCCGACGGGCCGCGTTCTGGTCGTGCCGAACTTCTCTATCGGCGCCGTGCTCATGATGCGGTTCGCCGCGCAGGCGGCACCGTTCTTCGAGTCGGCCGAAGTCATCGAGCTGCACCACGCGGGCAAGGCCGACGCGCCGTCGGGTACCGCCGGACGCACGGCGGCGATGATCAGCTCAGCGCGGTCGGCCGCGGGTCTCGGGCCGTCACCGGACGCGACCGTGACCGCTGCCGAGGGAGCGCGCGGCACCGAGGTGGGCGGCGTGCACGTGCACTCGGTCCGGCTCGGCGGACTGCTAGCGCACCACGAGATCCTGCTGGGCGGGCACGGTGAGGTGCTGACCATCCGGCACGACTCGATGGACCGCGCGTCGTTCATGCCGGGCGTGCTGCTCGCGGTCCGCGGCGCCGCGGAACTGCCGTCAGGATTGAGCGTCGGCCTCGACGGCCTGCTCGGCCTCGACTGACCGGGTGACGGCGCGCTGCTACTGGCCGGCGCCCGGGGCTGTCAGCGCGAACGGGCCCTCGCCGAGCCAGACGTCGCTTCGCAGCCCGCGTCCGTCGGTCTGTGCTCGGCCGATCTTGAAGTCCTCGCCTGGAGAACTGCCGGTCGTCCACTGCCAGTCGAAGAAGACGTCCTGGCTGTCGGCGGCCACGTCGAACCCTCCGGCGAGGCCATGCAGGTTCAGCCAGTGATCATCGGGGCGGGCGCCGGTCAGGGCTGCCCGGCCGATGTACGACGGTGGTCCAGTCTCGTACCAGTACAGGTACGGGCCACCGACCGCGAGCCCCCACGGGCATGCACCCTGTCTCAGTGTGATGAAAGACGGGTCGAAGTGCCGGTCGGTCAGGTCGACCCGCCCGATGCGGCCGGAGCAGTCTGAAAGGTACAGAAAGTGCCCGGCAGCCACCACGTTGAGTGGGTTGTAGGCGCGCAGGTCGAGGAACCGGCGGGTCAGGTGCGAGCCGTCGAGCCGGACGCGGCCGACGTACGTTCCATCGACCCAGTACAGCCACCCGTCCGCCGCCGCGAGGCTGAGACCGTCAGGATTGCTGAGATCGCGGACGAGCACGTGGATGCGAGGCGCTCCAGCCAGGCTGATGTAGACGATCTCCGCCGTGAGTGTCCCGGTGATCCAGTACAGCTGGCCAGCTGCGACAGCCATACTCCGGACGGCCGAATCGCCGATGTGCACCACCTGCCGTGGCCGGCCGCCAGGCACGGCAGCCCGCATGATCGATCCGTTGTCAGCGCTGTAGTCGAGGTAGTACAGGTATCCGTTCGCTCGATGCGGCGAAGCGGGCTGTGACAAACTCGCGGCCGAGCCCTGGCCGCTTCGCACCGGGCTGCCGGATGCAGACAACGGCAGGACGCACGCCGCAACCAGGACCGGGAGCCAGCTTCGTTTCATGTGGCCGGTCCTCCCTGCGCAGCGGTTCCAGCTGCTAAGACGTGAGTGACCGGCTGGCGGTTGGAGCGAGCTAGAGGCGGCGCACGAGCCGCATCGGG
>JASIGS010000217.1 GCA_030052355.1 Streptosporangiaceae bacterium
CTGGGGTTTCCCGACACCTTCGGGGCCGAGTACGTCGCACTTACCCAGCTCAAGGCCGACGCCCTGATCACGCTCGACGAGCAGTTAGCGCGTGCAGTGCGGGACGTGGTGACTGTCGTTCCTATCCAAGCGCTGTATAGCGCTTAGCTGCCGTCGGGGAAGCCGCCACGGGCCGTGAGTACCGGGTAATGCGGCAGCGTGCCGCGACGGCCGCGCCGCGGTGTAGATGCCCAGGGACAAGCTGGAGCTGTCTTCAAAGTCCAGCGCCAAAGCCAGCAACACCCTGGACAGCAACGCCGGCAGCGAAAGCGCGGATGTCCGGCCAGCGTGGCCGTCTGCCGTGGCCGTCAGCCGTGGCTCGCCCACCGGCAGGAAATCCGGCAGTCCCGGCTTGAGGCCGTCGGCCACTTCTTGAAGAGATTGCCGCAGCTCCGCCAGGCGGCTGGCGCCGAATCGGTCCTGCCAGCGGCTCTCGATCTGGGCGATCAGCGGAGCCCAGATCCGCTGTGCTTGCCGGCCCGCAGCGGTCGGCTTTACCAGCAGGGTCGCGCGCGACTGCGTCTTCGGGTCGCCGTCAACCATCAGGTATCCCCACCACTGGCCCAGTCGCTTCACCAGCATCTGGGTGCTCTGCGCGGTCAGCTGGCTGGCGCTGGCGAGCTCACCAGCCGGGATGCCCTCGTCGGGCACGAGGCGCATGCAGTGCGCCCACATCGCCAGCGAGACCAGCCACGGTTTTGGCCCGGAACCGGTGCTCCGGCCGTGCCGGGTGGTCCGGTGCGGCATCTGGTGCTCGAACTCGTTGTCCGCCTCGATCACGAACGCCACGAAGAGCTGGGATGCGAGCGCGGAGAGGGGTAGCGAGCCGGCGGCCGGTTCGGCGCTCGTCATCGCTCGCTCAGGGCTGGAGTCCGTCCCAGGACCAGCGCGGAATGCTCAGGCCGCCGGGGACATCGTCTGCAGAGTCGTGGTAGCGCGCCATCGTCGTCGTGGTGGCCCAGGCAAAGTAGTCGTGCAGCGCCTGCCGGACCGGCTCGGCCGTCAGGCCCGCATCCTCCAGGGCTAGGTCGAAGCAGGCGATCGCCCGCTGGTCCATCTCCTCGTGCGGACCGTTGCCGCTGTGGATCCTGACCACCGACGTCTCGTCCCCGTAGTCGTCCGAGAAGGCAGCCGGTCCGCCGAGCGCTTCGGCCCAGTACGCGGCCAGCCGCTCGGTGTGATCGGGGTGGAATCCATGGCTGAAGGCGTGGCTGACGACCTCGTCGGCCAGCACCCGGGCGTGCCACGCTTCGGCCAGGCGCAGCAGGCCTTCGCGGCCGCCCGCCGCCTCGTACAGAGTCTGCATCGGCCCAGCATTGCATGAACCTGTCCGTGTGCTCGGGACACCGGCAGTACGACCATCACCGCTACCCACTGCGTGCGGCGAGCGTTGCTGGCCGAATCGGGCTGTAGGCGAAGTCGCTGAGCCCCGCAGAACCGATCTGGCTGCCGAGGTTGACCACCTCGACAAGCACAAAGGCCGTGCTCGCCGGCGTGGCGGCGTGCACATGGCCGACAGGGACGCCGTCAATGCTCAGGCTCTGCACCACGCCTTCTGCCGTCGCCTGGAGGTCATATGTCGCTTTCCGCGGCACCGAGCCGTCGGCCAGGAGTTGCGAATGCAGCCCGCGAGTCACCGAGATGCTCCACGTCCCGTTCGCGCAGACCGCGTCGAGGTAACCGTCCGCTCCAACCATGCGCACGCCGATCGCGACACAGCCGCCGGGCATCTGGCGGAGGTCTGCAAGCGCCGAGACACGATAGTCGGCGGGGAAGATGCCGCCCGGCGGGGTGAAACCGAGCTGTCCGATGCGATGTCCAGGGATCGTGATCGTGGTCCCCTGCGGCTCGCAGACGATCCGCGTGTGCAAGGTAGTCATCAGGCCCCACTGCGCCGCTCCCTTGTCGCAGGCCGGGCCGGGACTGGTGGCCCGGTACGACTGCTGTGCGCTGGCTGCGGCGGGTTGCCCCAGCGGGGTAAACACGAAGTGGCTGATCACGGCCCAACCTGGCTTGCCTGTCAGGTTCTGAATGCCGAGGGCGAGATTTCGCGTGCCGGAATATCGCAGGTCTGAGACCGAGGCCAGCTGCACGCCATCGACATTCAACCGTTCGTTCCCGCCTTGCGCGGTAACGGTGATGGTGTACGAGCTCGCGGGTGCGATCAGGCCGTCGGCGAGGATCACGGGTGTGGTGCCGAAGCGGTCTATCGTCCACGTGCCTGAGTCGCAGACATCGTTCCAGTAATATCCGCCGGCTGACACGCGGGTTTCGATCGACACACATCCGGGGGTAAGCCGGACGAACCGCACCCGGATCGATGCCTGGTAGTCGCTGGCGAAGTAACCGTCCGGCGGAATGAACGTCATGACGCTGGTCGTTCGCCCCGCCACGGTCAGCTCCAGCCCGGCATGAGCACAGGCAATACTGGCCGGGGCTGGTTGAGTCAGCGTCCAGTCCGCGTCGCCATCGTCGCAGGTCGGGCCGGGAGCAGCGGCCGTGTACGGCTGATTCTCACTTGCGTGCACGGTCCGCGGGAAGGCGACCGCGAACAGCGCGGCGGTGACGGCGACCGTGGCCGCCGCCGCGACGCCCACCAGCCGTCGCCTCGAGATGTCCCTTGGGACCGGGCGCCCGCCGGCCGGTGCGGGCTGAGTGCCGCGTCGCGCTCGCTGCCGGATCCGGAGAATGAATCCGAGCACTACCACTGGCGGAGCCAGCAGCAGCAGGCCGGCCGACGCCGTGAGGTCACTGTGCAGGAACGACGGGAGGACGGCGCCGGAAACCGGCTCACGGAACGTCCCCAGGTAGAGGAACAAGCAGTTGAGGATCAGCACGCAGCCCGTCTGTACCAGCCGGAAGGGTTCGGTGAACTGGTCCTTAG
>JASIGS010000218.1 GCA_030052355.1 Streptosporangiaceae bacterium
GAACGCCTCGCCCGTCCCCTCCCCCGCGCCAAGGCCGGTCTCGGCGAGTATGCCGCCGATGACGTAGGACGGGTCGGCGCCGCAGTGCCGCAGGATCGTGGTGATCATGGACGTCGTCGTCGTCTTGCCGTGCGTGCCCGCCACCGCGATGCCATTCCTGCCGAGCATCACGCTGGCCAGCGCCGCCGCCCGGTGCAGGATCCGGATCCCGCGCCTGCGCGCCTCGACGACCTCGGGATTGTCGGGCCGGATCGCGGTCGACACCACGAGCGTGTCGGCGTCGCCGACGTTGGCCGCCGCGTGGCCCACGTGCACCTGCGCCCCGGCGGCGGCCAGCTCGTCCAGCATGCGCGAGGCGGCCGAATCACTGCCGGACACCGCGACGCCGCGACCCAGCATGATCCTGGCGATGCCGGACATCCCGGCGCCGCCGATCCCGACGAAGTGAACCTTGCCGAGGTCGGCCACCGGCACCGGGTCAACCGGCGTGACCAGGGCCATTCCGCTACCTCCTCCGGTGCGGTCGTACCGCTCGCGAGACGGCGGCATCGATCACGATGTCAGCGAGCACGGCGTCGGCGTTCGGGTTGCCGACCGACGCGGCAGCCTGCGACATCGCCGCGATGAGCTCGGTGTCCAGCAGGATCGGCAGCAGCGTGCGCACGACCCAGTCCGGGGTCAGGTCCTCGTCCTCCACGATCAGGCCGCCGCCGGCCTCCTCAATGCTGATCGCGTTCAGCCGCTGCTCGCCGTTTCCGTGCGGCAGCGGCACGTAGGCGGCCGGCAGGCCGACGGCGGTCAGCTCGGCGCAGGTCATGGCGCCGGCCCGGCACAGCGCGAGGTCCGCGGCGGCGTAGCCGAGGTCCATCCTGTCGAGGTACGGCACGATCTTGTACGGGGTTGGTCCTGGCGGCACGTCGACGTCACCGGCCTTCGGGCCCGTCACGTGCAGCACCTGCACGCCGGCGGCCCGCAGTTCCCCGGCGGCCCCGAGTACCGCGTGGTTCAGCGTGGCAGCTCCCTGCGAGCCACCGGTCACGAGCAGCACCGGCAGGTCGGGCTCGAGGCCGAAGTGGGCCCGCGCCTTGTCGGCCAGGGCCAGCCGGTTGAGTCCGGAGATCTCCCGCCGGATCGGGATGCCGACGTAGCGGGCGTGCAGCAGCCTGGTGTTCGGCTGGCCGGTGCACACGTGGCTGGTCAGCAGCGCGCCGATGCGGTTGGCGAGGCCCGGCCTCGAGTTCGCCTCGTGCACGACTATCGGCACCCGGCGCTGCCTGGCTGCCAGGTAGGCGGGAGTGGCGACGTAGCCGCCGAAGCCCGCCACCACATCCGCCCTGATCCGGTCCAGGATCCGCGCGGCGGCCCCGACGGCGCCGGCCATCCTGCCTGGCACCGAGATCAGGTCAGCGGACAGCGACCTGGGCAGCGGTACCGGCGGGATCAGGGCGAGGTCGTAACCGCGCATGGGCACCAGCCTGGTCTCCAGGCCACGCTCGGTCCCGAAGCAGGTGATCGCGATGTCCGGGTCCGCCCGCCGGAGCGCGTCCGCGAGCGCGAGGGCGGGCTCGATGTGCCCGCCCGAGCCACCGCCCGCGATAGCGACGCTCACGCTCATCGGTCCCTCACATTCCTCGTCGCGCCACCCTACGCCGGCGGCCGCCGGTCGAAGCCAAGCCAGCGCACCAGCCGCCCGCGCCCCACCACGGCGTGCGCCCGCTGCGCACCCGGCTCGCACCTGGCGAACGCCATCAGCATGCCCGTCGCCGTCAGCGTGACG
The DNA here is from genome assembly GCA_030052355.1 of Streptosporangiaceae bacterium. The sequence continues at coordinate 1,778 of JASIGS010000218.1, forward strand.
AGCAGCGAGGACACCCCGGCCGAGATCAGCGGCAGCGGGACGCCGGTGATCGGCAGCACGCCGAGCACCGCGCCGATGTTGACCAGGGCCTGCACGGTCAGCCAGACCGTGATCGCACCGGCGGCCAGCCGGCTGAAGGTGTCCGGCACCCGGCGCGCGATCCGCAGCCCGGCGTAGGCGAGCACGCCGTAGAGCAGGACCACGCACAGTGTCCCCGCCAGGCCGAGTTCCTCGCCCAGGATCGCGAAGATGAAGTCTGTCGTGCTCTGCGGCACCCAACCCCACTTGGCCCTGCTGGCGCCGCTGCCCACCCCGAACAGCCCGCCCGAGCCGAGCGCGTACTTGCCCTGGGTGAGCTGATAGCAGCTGGCGGTGCGGCAGCCGGCTGTCTGCGCCGACAGGAAGCCCGTCAGCCGCTCGAGCTCGTAGGGGTGCACCACCACCAGCATGAGCATGACGAACGCCAGCAGCCCGACCATCCCGACGAGCAGCCGAGCCGGGCTGCCGACCAGCCAGAGCAGCGCCAGGAAGATGACGAGCAGCAGGAACGTGGTACCGAGGTCATCGCCCAGCATCACCAGCATGGCGATCAGCGCGATGCAGGGCAGCAGCGGGATCAGCAGCTGCCGCCAGTCGGTGAGCTGGCCGAACTTGTCCTTCCGCGCGAGCAGGTCAGCTCCCCACACGGCGAACCCCAGCTTGGCGAACTCCGAAGGCTGCACCTGCAGGCCGCCGAACTGGAGCCACCGCTCGGC
>JASIGS010000219.1 GCA_030052355.1 Streptosporangiaceae bacterium
CTGGCCATCGCAGTGCGCGAGGCGATCGAGGAGACCGGCCTGGCCGATCTTGCGCCGTGGCCGGACGACGCGCTGCGGCACGCCGTCGTAGTCCCGGTGCCCGCTGGCCGCGGCGAACCGGCGCACGAGCACGCTGACCTGCGGTTCTTTCTGGCCACCCGCAGGCCAGATTCGGCCAGGCCGGAGAGCGCCGACGCGCCCGTCCGGTGGCTTACGCTCGGCGAGGCGCAGCAGGCCCGGTTGGAGCCGAGCGTCGCCGAATCGCTCGCCCGCGTCCAACTCCTCTTTGATGGGAACGCCGCGTAGCCGGTGTGCGGCTTGCCGCGGGGTCGCGGTCGCAGCGGCCGGTCCGGACGCCGGCGTCACCCCGTGGCCACGCGGTATACCCGGCGGGCTGTGCCGGAAAAGACGGCCTGCCGCTCAGCGTCGGACAGCCCGCTCGTCAGTGCCGCGGCGGCCGCTACGACCTCCTCGTACGGCGCGCCGAGCGTGCTGACCGGCCAGTCCGAGCCGAACATGAGGCGGTTGGGCCCGAAGCTGTCCACGGCGAGCTGGTAGTAGGGCCGCAGGCTCGAGACGGGTTTCTCGCTGAGGATGCCGGATAGCTTGCAGACCGTGTTCGGCAGCGCTGCCAGCGCGGCGAACGCCCCGGCCCACTCCTCGTCGACGTGCGGCCGCACCTCGACGTTCCCCAGGTGGTCAAGGACGAACGTGAGCTGCGGCAGCGCGGCCGCGGCGCGGACCGCGGCGGGCAGCTGCTGCGGCCGGACAACGAGGTCGAAGGCAAGGCCGGCTGCGGCCACCGCGGCCAGGCCGCGCAGCACGTCCGGCCTGGTCAGCCACTCGGGATCGGGCTCGATCATGACCGGATGGCGGATTCCAGCCAGGTGCCGCGACGCGCCTGGCAGCTCGGACAGCGCGGCGATGTCGTCGCTCGCGCCGGGAGCGGTCAGGTCTGCCCAGCCCACGACCGCTGACACGAGCTCTCCTGCCTGCGCCAGGGCCAGCAGTTCGGGAGTTTCCCCCGGCTCGGTCACCGTCTGCACAACCACGGTGGCGGTCACTCCGGCAGCGGCTGCCAGCGGCGCCAGGTCCGCCACGCGGAAAGCGCGCCGGAGCGGGGCCAGCACCTCGTCGGAGTCGAGCCACGGCTGGGCGCGCACGGACACGTCCCAGACGTGGTGGTGGGCATCGATGATCGGCACGCCGGTCGTCACGTTACAAGCCGAGGTCGTCCAGTTCCTTGTGCAGTTCGGCGCGAGGTCCCGAGTACTGGCCTGTCTTTCCGGCCGGTGAGGCCGCCGGACCGGCCACGATGGCCTTCCCGGCCACTGCCTTCCCGGGCACTGCCTTCCCGGCCGCTGCCGGGACGGGCTTCGGCTGGCCCCGGTCCCTGAACACCCAGCCGCCGAGGACGCCGGCCGCGAGCCCGCCAATGTGGTCCTGCCAGCCGACGCCGTTGTGCGGCAGCAGCACCGTGAACTGGTAGGCGAAGCACAGGGCCATTACCGCGCCGATGATGATGTCGATGACGTGCCGGTCGAACAGCCCGCGGACCAGGATGTAGCCGAGGTAGCCGAACACCACGCCGCTGGCGCCGACGCCGACGGTGCCGGACGTGCCCGTGAGCCACGCGACGAGCCCGCTGATGACGATGACCAGGACGGTAAGGCCGAAGAACCGGGCGACGCCACGGTAGGCGGCCAGGAATCCGAAGATGAACAGCGGTCCCGAGTTGCTCTCGATGTGCGTCCAGCTGACGTGGACGAACGGCGCGGTGAGGATGTCCGGCAGGCTGGACAGGTCACGCGGCCTGATGCCGAACTGGTAGACGAGCCCGTCGTGGTCGGCGAAGTTGAAAAGCTGGATGATCCACAGGATCGCCAGGAAGCCGACCATGACGAAAAACGCCCGGCGCGCCTCGGCCAGCACCGACTCCGCGTCGCCAGCTCCGAGGGTCCAGGACTTCCGCGTTTGCTTGCGCGCTTGACTGTCCACTGCTCACATCCAACGTGACCCAACGACCGTGACCCATCCCGTGTGACTGGGCCACCAGGTTTGACGGTAGCCGCACCGGCCCGCGATGCGGAACCTCACCTACCCCGCGGCGTGGCGCCGACACCTGCGCGATCGGCCTGCGAGGCTGCGCTTCGCAGCGCCGATACTCACATGTCGGAGTTATTACGCCGCGTAATTGTCACTGTACGTATTGCCAAACTGTGATCTGCGTAACACTGATTTCGGATTCCGACACGGCTTTTTCGGCGGAAACGCGTTGGCCGCCAGTCGAGTTCTGGCAACCTTACCCGGGACAGTACTGCGCCGGAGGCCAGCGGCCCAGAACGAGACTTGCGGTGTCCTCCCTCCGGCTGAATGCGACTCGCTGCCCTGCACCGCAGCGGTCCGCGCGCCGGGTGCCCCACCCGGCCGCGCATGGCCGACGGAAGGACCGCATTGTCACAACACAGGAGGCGGCCAAGAGCCCGGCGCCCTAGGCGCAGGCGAGTGGGCGTCTTCATGGTTACCGCCCTTGCGGCGACCATCGCCGTGACAACTGCCGCGTTCCTGGTCGTCTACAACCGGCCCGGCAGCGGAGTCGACCCGCTCGCGGCCGCCATGGCCCAGGTCACGTCCGGCAAGCCGGGCAAGTGGCTGATGCACGAGCGGCAGAAGATCATCATTGAGGCCGCCGCGGCCGAGACGTTCAGCTTCAAGAGCACGCCGACGGTGACCAACAACAACCCGCCGCCCGCCCAGGCTGATAGCGCGCCGCTGGTTCAGGGTCCGGTCGTGAGCGCGGGAACGGCGGAGGCCATCGCCGAGGGTTTGCTGCCCGCCTATGGGTTCAGCACCGACCAGTGGGGCTGCCTGTATCAGATATGGGAGCACGAGAGCGGCTGGGATGCCACCGCGGAGAATCCCAGCGGCGCGTACGGAATCCCGCAGGCGCTGCCCGGCGACAAGATGGCCAGCGCCGGCCCTGACTGGCAGACGGACGCGACGACCCAGATCAAGTGGGGCCTGGGCTACATCCAGTCGGTCTACGGGACCCCGTGCGACGCCTGGGCGTTCTGGCAGGCCAACGGCTGGTACTGAGGCCGGCCGCCCGGTCGGCTTACAGGAAATCGGACTTTGCACCTGTAATGGCTGCAGGCAGCATGTGACCTATATCATACGGACTTTTGGCGTTTTTCAGCTACGACACAGGCTTTCTTAGGGCAAGGTAGAAGGCTGTTAAGCACCCAGCGTGTGAGGCGGAGCCCGAGTAATCCAGTCGCCTTGACCCAGCGTCACGCCAACACGCCGCTCCGGATGCGGAAACCCCGGAGCCGACCTGGGTGGAAGCCGAGCGCCAGGAGCGCTTGACCAAAGGCACATCTTGTCCCGGCACAACAGGCCAACCAGATTCAGCTATCCCTTCTACCCAGGCATTTCCCGCCGCAGCGCGGGTAGCGACGCTGCGAAGCGGCCAGCGGCGAGATCCGCGGACTCGCCCAGGACCGCAGCCTTCTCCGGGGCCGGAGGCCCCACCAGGAACCGCAGGCCGTCGCGGCTCACCTTCTCGGTGACCAGCGCCACCGTCATCGCCGCGGCCGCCGCCGCGGCCAGCCTCGCCGCCGTCGCGCCAGCCTCGGCCTCCTCGCAGGCACCGGTCCGGTCGTATCTCATGGCCGCACACCAGCACAGGCACGACAGCCGGTCCACGGGCATCCCGTGGCAGGCCATCGGCACACCGGCTGGATATGACGTGGAACTGAACGAGATCCGGGTCGCGGCTGCCGCCGGTTACCAGCGCGCCATAGCGGCCCGTCGCGCGGCTGAGCGTGCGGC
>JASIGS010000220.1 GCA_030052355.1 Streptosporangiaceae bacterium
GCCGCGAAGGTTGACTTGCCGGAGCCGGATGCGCCGACGAGGACCACCAGGCTGAGCTCGGGAACTCTTAGCGTGCTCACCGGCTGAACACCGCCAGCTGCGTCGGGCACCCGAGGCCCGCCTGGTCCGGCCCGATGCCCGACAGCGCCACCTCGTACCCGAACCGGCGAGCCACGCCGTCCGCCCAGTCCCGCAGCTTCGGCCTGGTCCACTCGAGCCGGTGGTCGGCGTGCCGGAACCGGCCGGCGGGCAGGCCATCGAACAGCACGTTGTACTCGGCGTTCGGCGTCGTCACGAGCACGGTGCCGGGCCGGGCGTAACCGAACAGCGCCTGCTCGAAGGCGCCGAGCCGGCCCGGGTCGATGTGCTCGATGACCTCGACCAGCGCGGCGGCGTCGAAGCCGCGCAGCCGGGGGTCCGAGTAGGTCAGCGAGCCGTGCAGCAGCTCTACCCGCTCCCTGGCGCGCGGTGCCATCTCGTCCAGGTGCAGCCGCCTGGATGCCGCCTGCAGTGCGTTGTGGGACACGTCGACGCCGGTGACCTGCCGGATCTGGCCCAGCTTGAGCAGTTCGGCGATCAGCTTTCCCGATCCGCAGCCCAGGTCGGCGACCCGCTCGGCGCCGGCCGCGGCGATCGCGGCCGCGACCGCGGCGACCCGCTGCTCGCTGAGTGGCGGCTCCTTTGGGTCAGCCCCGGCATCTCCGCTACGGCTCGAGATCCGCTCCGCGACCTGCTCGGCAGCGTCGTTCTCCTCGTCGGCGCGATCCGGGTCGGCCCCGTCGTCGGCCATCAGGCGGGCAAGCGCCGCCCTGGTGAGCTGCCGGTCGTGCCGCAGGTACCGCCGGGAGATCAGTTCCCGGTCCGGATGCCCGGCGAGCCACCGGCCGCCGCGTCGCAGCAGCTTGGCCACCTCGTCCGTCCCGGCAAAGTAGTGCTTGTCATCATCGAGGACCGGGAGCAGCACGTAGAGGTGCTCGAGCGCGTCCCGAATGGTGAGCGTGCCGGTGAGACTGACTGTCAGGTAGCTGCTGTCGCCCCAGTCCGTGAACCGAGCGTCCAGCGGGATTGGCTGAGCCGCCACCTCGTAACGCAGTGGCTCGAACAGCCTCCGTAGCACGGGTTCACCGCCGCGGCAGGGCAGCACCGGGATGCCGATCTCCAGGGGGATGGGCTGGCTGGCCAGCTCGGGCCGTTCCTTGCTCCGGCCCGTCATCGCGGTGCTGAACAGCCGGCCGAGCGCAACGGACAGGAAGGACGAAGCAGCGTAAGGCCGGTCATTCACGTACTGCGCGAGGTCCGCGGGCGCAGCGTGTGCCCGGCTGCGCCTGACCAGGCCCACCGGGTCGATCTCCAGCAGTACGGCTGCCTGGCAGCGGTGCTCGCCGGCCACCGGGTAGAAGACGTGCGCGATGCCGAAGCCGAATTCGGCGGTGTGGTGGGCGGCCGGGTTCTTGTGCAGCAGGTACCCGAGGTCGGTGGCCGGGGCGTGCGAGGTAGCGATCGTCAGCAGCAACGCCGTCACCCCGATCTGAGTCGCCCGCAGGCGTCAGGTTAGCCCACCGGGCTCAGCCAGGCGCGGCATTAACCGCCGCCTGCCGGGCGGAGCGGGGCCAGTTCAGCGCTGCAGCGTGGCCTGCGTGATGGCCGTCGCGGCCGCTGCGGCCGCGGCCCTGACCAGCGAGATGCCCGCGGCCTCTGTCCTGTTGCCGGCGGACAGCACGGCGATCAGCAACTGCTGTCCGCCGTGGCTGACCACGCCCACTGAGCTGATCACCCACTGCACCGGGTCGGGCAGCCAGCCGTTCCTTATCGCCATGCCGGAACCGGACGTTGCGGCTGCGGAGACACCCCACCGCTGGCCGGGCATGGCGCCCTCCATCAGGCGCAGCGCGTAGTCCCGGGCCGCGGCGTGTAGCGGGGAACGAGCCGACGTCAGGTCCTCGAGCAGGCGGAGCTGGTCGGTAGCCGTGGTGCTCGTCAGGCCCCAGTAACCGTCGGCATTAAGCCTGGTGTTCCGCAGGCCAAGCGTCTTGTTGGCCGCCGCCAGGCCCGGCTGCCCGCCTTCGTCGTCCCAGATGCCGTTGGCTGCGACGTTGTCGCTGTATTGCATCATGTCCGTGGCGAGGCCGGCCTCGGCGGAGCCGGGCTGCATGCCCGCCTGCTGCTGCTGCAGTAAAAGACCGACAAGCATGTCGAGGTTCTCGATGCTCGCGGCGTGGATGCGGAGCCAGCCGTGGTAGACGGCCTGCGCGCCGGTGGTCTCGTTGAGTATCGCAACCGCGAAGCTTCCGCCGTCGCTGCGCGCGAAGGGCGCGAGCGCGGCCGCGAGCTTGGAGTCGGGGCTGGGCGGACGCGCGGCCGGACGCCCGTGCTGGCCCGAACGGCCGGCCTTCGGCTGCCCCGTTCCTGAGCGCCCGGCGGCCGGACTCGAGGCGGCTGCGGCAGGCCCGCCGGGCACCGCGGCGCCAACCTCGTTCGCCTGGGCGGCCGCCACCGACACGACCACGACGTATCCAGCCATGAGCGTGAATACGAGCGCGAACACGCACTGCTCCCAGAGGCGTAGCCTGCCCGCGTGAGCAGGCACCCGCCGGGCCTCCAACACAGGAAACACCCGTTTCCCCCGCTTGCCCGTTAACCCTCGCTCAGCACGCGTATACGGCCGCCCGCCCCGTTACTTCGCTATATGAGCCGTTCCGCGATAACACGGCCTGCGAGGGTGAAAAGTACTTGTTATTTCAATGCCATTGTTTGCACGACAGTACCAGGCATGAGCAGCGTTTCCCAGAGTGCTTTTGAGCACCGAATTGAAACTGTTACGCGCCAGTCATTGTGGTCGACTTTTAACGTGATTGGCAGGCTTCATGCCCGATGCCGGGCGCGCGCCGGCGCCTGCTGCACCTGGTCGGTACGGCCGGCACCGTCCACCCCGGAGAGCGCCATGTACGCCACCACGGCGACGAGCGGCACCAGCAGCACAATCGCGACCACACCACGCCCCCAGCCGAGGCCGCCCAGGCTGTGCGAGACGCCAAGCCAGTCAGCGATCGAGGCACCGAGCGGCCTGGTGAGCGTGTAAGCGAACCAGAAGCCCAGCACCGGGTTCATGTGCAGGCGCCAGTATCCGACGAGCGGGATCAGGATCAGGACAAAGAACAGCACTGCCGACTTGAAGTAGCCCAACTTGAGCGGGGTCGCGACCAGGTCGCCCAGCGCTGTCCCGAGGGCGAACGTGGCGCCGACGGTCAGCCAGTAAAAGACCTCACGCCGCCAGGTGGTGATGCTGTGGATAGACAGCGTCCCCTCGGTCAGGTACCAGGCAACCATGACCACGACGACGCAGAACGCGTACAGCAGCGTGGTCTGCCAGTACGGCAGTCCCACGACCACGTGCAGGCCGTCGGCGGCCATCGTGCCGGTGACGCTGACCGCCGCGACGGCGAACCAGTACACCCAGACCCGGTACCGCCTGACACTGAACTGCAGGGCAAGCGCGACGATCAGCAGCACCGCGCCGAAGGCGCCGTCCTTGAAGGTGCCATAGCGCATGTAGAAGAAGTCGGAGGTGGCCTCGCCCTGTCCGGTAGAGATGATCTTGGCGATCCAGAACCAGGCGACGATGATCGGCGGGACCTTGACGGCAGCTTGCTGGACCGGCACCCGCACCCGGGGCGCCAGGTTCTCGCTCGTCATGGCGCCAGGATGCCATAGGCCCGGCGCTGCTTCCGACGCCAGTTAGGAGAAATATGCCGGAACGGTCCAGGCCGTTCCGGGCTGCCCTAGCCGACGCTGCCGGGAGTTCCGTCCGCTAGCCCGGCCATGATTTTGGCCACCGATCGCCAGGCTACTTCGGCGTCCGCTGACCGTTCGTGCGGGCCACGGAACCAGGCAAGGAACTCTGCCAGGTCGTCCAGGTCCCAGCGCAGCCGGTAGAAGGAGAGTGCCAGCTCGCTGACCGTGCGACCGGTGAGCCGCGCGTACTGGGCAGCCTCGGCACCGGAGTCCGAGACGATCCACCACAGGTCCCGCTCGGGCGGGGCCAGTCCGACTAGGTCCCAGTCGATGAGCAGCAGCCCGTCGCCGGTGCGGATGAGGTTGCCGGAATGCGGCTCGCCGTGCGTGATCACCAGCTCACCGGCGGAGGCGGTAACCTCCGCGGTGAGCTCGTCGAAGACGTCCAGCGTCTTGGCCAGGCTCGCCGCGTGCTCGTTCACCAGTTCCCGTGCGGGCTCGCCGTACGGACCGGTCTGCCACGACCCGGCACGTTCCCGCAATGAAGCTTCGATGACGGCTCGATCACGCAGCGCCAGGGACCTGACCGGCACGTCGCCTGTCTCCACGCGGACGGTATGCAGGCGCGCCAGCATTCCGGTGAGCGCCACCCGGTCCGTCGCGCTCAGGGGATCGCCCCAGCTGCCGGGGGTCCCGTCAATGAAAGCTGACAGCGTGAGCGCGTATCGCGAGCCGACCCGGCAGGCAGCACGGCCGGACACGGCCGGCACCGGGGCGACCACGAACTCCAGGCCCGCCCGCGCCAGCCGGACCGCCGTGGACATGGCCTGCTCCACGCCGTACCTGGCCAGGTCACTGGCCGTCACGAACCAGTGGCCGCCGTCGGCGTCGTCCGCCTCCCAGTGATAGCCGCCGAACCCGACCGGGGCGTAGCGAAGATCGGTAACGGTGAGGTCCCAGTGCCGCGCCAGCGCGGCGGCGACCTGGGCGTCTGCCAGGCCTTCGGGGCGCTCCCTCACGCCGCATGATGGTTCCAGACCGCGGTATTGGCGGGCAACTGACTTAGGCACCCAGGCCGGTACGGCATTCTTGACCGCATGACCACGTCAGCTCGCGCGGCGGCACCACGGCGCGGATCCGCGCCGGGGCCGTCCGCAGGGATGACCTCGCGAGCCGACAGCATCTGGTGGCTGGTGGCAGTCTGCGCCGCGTTTTCCGTCCTTCAGCTGGTGTTCGTTGCCCCGCACCTGCTGCTGAGCTGGGACGAGGTCGTATACGTCAGCCAGGTGAGCGGCCACGCGCCCGCTGCCTACTTCGACCCGGCGCGGGCGCGCGGGGTCCCGCTCCTGGTCGCACCGGTCGCGATGCTGAC
>JASIGS010000221.1 GCA_030052355.1 Streptosporangiaceae bacterium
GCCATCGGGGCCAAGATCCCCAAGGGCGTGCTGCTGTACGGCCCGCCTGGTACCGGCAAGACGCTGCTGGCCAGGGCCGTGGCTGGCGAGGCCGGGGTGCCCTTCTACTCGATCTCCGGTTCTGACTTCGTTGAGATGTTTGTCGGTGTCGGCGCGTCCCGGGTCAGGGACCTGTTCGAGCAGGCCAAGGCCAACGCGCCTGCCATCGTCTTCGTCGACGAGATCGACGCCGTCGGCCGCCACCGTGGTGCCGGCTTCGGCGGCGGCCACGACGAGCGCGAGCAGACGCTGAACCAGCTGCTCGTCGAGCTGGACGGCTTCGACACCAAGGGCGGCGTCATCGTGATCGCCGCCACCAACAGGCCGGACATCCTCGACCCGGCACTGCTGCGGCCAGGACGGTTCGACCGGCAGATCGTGGTCGCCCAGCCCGACCTGGCAGGCCGCAAGGGCATCCTGCGGGTGCACGCCCGCGGTAAGCCGTTCGGGCCGGACGTGGACCTCGACGTCATCGCGAGGCGGACGCCGGGCTTCACCGGTGCTGACCTTGCCAACGTGATCAACGAAGGTGCCCTGCTGACTGCCAGGGCTAACCAGACTCAGATCGCCATGGCCTCACTGGAGGAGGCGATCGACCGGGTCACCGCAGGGCCCAAGCGCAAGAGCGTGCTGCTCTCCGAGAAGGAACGCAAGATCATCGCCTACCACGAGGGCGGCCACGCCCTGGTCGGCCACGCGCTGCCGAACGCAGACCCGGTCCACAAGATCACGATCATCCCGCGCGGCCGCGCGCTCGGCTACACCGCCGCTGCGCCTGCCGAGGACAAGTTCCTGGTCAGCCGCGCCGAGATGATGGACCAGCTAGCCATGCTGCTCGGCGGCCGGACCGCTGAAGAGCTTGTGTTCCACGAGCCCACCACCGGCGCGGCCAACGACATCGAGAAGGCATCGTCGATAGCGCGCGGCATGGTGGTCGAGTACGGCATGAGCGAGCGGCTCGGCGCGCGGAAGTTCGGCACGGGCGACGGCGAGCCGTTCCTCGGCAGGGAGATGTCGCACGCGCGTGACTACTCGGAGGAGATCGCCTCCGCCATCGACGACGAGGTCCGCAGGCTGATCGAGTCCGCGCACGACGAGGCTTGGGAGATCCTCGTCCAGTACCGCGACGTGCTCGATGAGCTCGTGCGCCAGCTCCTGGAGCACGAGACGTTGTCGCGTGAGCAGGTGCTGGAGATCTTCGCCCCGGTGCACAAGCGCCCGTCGCGCGGTTCCTACACCGGCTACGGCAAGCGGCTGCCGTCGGACCGGCCGCCGATCATGACGCCCAAGGAACTCGCGCTGACCGCGGCCGACGGCAAGGATGGTGAGTCGCTCGGCAACGGCCAGGGTGCCAGCGCGGCCGGACTTCCGGCAGGCCCGTCGGGCAGTTCGTCCGGGTTCGGCAGCCCGCCGGGCGGCGGGTCGTCGAGCTCGCTGGGTGGTGCGAGCCCGCTCGGCGGCGGCACACCGCTGGGTGGCGCGAGCCCGCTCGGCGGCGGCAATCCGTTCGGCAACCCGATCAACGACCCACCAGGGCGTGACGGCTCGGCCAACGGCGGCTCGGCAGATGGCGAGTCCCGTTGAGCCTAGGCTTCGATCTGCCCAGGATCGAGAGCGCGGTCAGGGAGATCCTCTTCGCGATAGGCGAAGACCCTGACCGCGATGGTCTCCGGGACACGCCCGCGAGGGTGGCGCGCGCCTATGCCGAGCAGTTTGCCGGCCTCGGCCTGAACGCCTCCGACGTGCTCACGACCGTCTTTGACGCCGACTACGACGAGATGGTCATCGTCCGCGACATCGAGTTGTACTCGACCTGCGAGCATCATCTCGTCCCCTTCATCGGCGTGGCGCACGTCGGCTATGTCCCGAATGAGAAGGGCCAGATCACCGGATTGTCCAAGCTAGCGAGGCTGGTCGACGTCTTTGCCCGCCGCCCGCAGGTCCAGGAGCGGATGACCAGCCAGATAGCCGACGCGCTGATGGATACGCTGGATCCGCGCGGGGTTATCGTCATTATTGAAGCTGAACATCTGTGCATGTCCATGCGTGGAGTGCGCAAGCCCGGCGCCAAGACCGTGACGTCTGCCGTGCGCGGTTGCTTCCTGAGCTCGGAGAGCACCAGGGCCGAAGCGATGAGCTTGCTGACGGGCCGCCGCTGACCGATCGGCGCGGCCTTGAAATGCTGGCGTTTGCCCCCAGCGTCGGCCGGTGATGACTACGCTGATGCCCCGTGAGCCGGGGCCTGACCAGTTGTCGGATATGACGAATCGAACCGGTATAGCCCCGGCAGAGCCGACGGTCGCTGACGGCGAACTCGCGCCGTTGGCGCCGTTTGCGCGGCCGATCGACCGGCGCCGGGAGCGGCGCTGGGTGCCACTGGTCATCGGGTTGATGGCGCTGGTCATCGGGCTCGGCTACATACTCGAGGGCATCGACCCCGGGCTGTTCCACAGCGGTCTGCGCGGAATTCAGACCGTTGCTCCTGGCACGATCCTCAGCCTGACCCGGCCAGCGGACGTCATCATCGGGCTGTCGTTGCTGATGCTGTCGCACGGCCTGCGCAGGCGCAAACGCCGGGCGTGGGCGGCCGTGATGGCCATTCTTGCCGCCGGACTGATCCTGCATACGCTGCTCAGCCTCGTCATTCACCGGCTCGATTCCTCCGTGCCCGCACTGCCGGTGCACCCGGTGGCAGACGTGTTCTCGGCCGTCCTGCTGATTGCGCTGTTCCTGTTCCGGCAGCAGTTCTACGCGGCCGGCGATCCCCGCTCGCGGTGGCGCGCGCTCTGGCTGCTCTGCGGCCTGCTGGTGGCGGACCTGAGCATCGGGCTCGTCTACCTGGCGGTGGCCAGGGGCCTGCTGGCGGACTACACACTGTGGCAGCGCGTCTATTCGGTAGCGCAGAACCTGGTCGGATTCTCTGGGCCAGTGCAGTTCAGGACCGAGACCGGGACAGACCACTTCGGCTTCCTGATGGGCGGGCTTGGGCTGTTCACCCTTATCGTCGCCGCTTTCATGTTCCTGCGCCCAGCGCGGCCGATCAGCAGGCTCTCCCGGGCCGACGAGGACAGCATCAGGGAACTCCTCGACAAGCATGGCGACCAGGACTCGCTCGGGTACTTCGCGCTGCGCGACGACAAGAGCATTCTCTGGTCCCCGTCGCAGAAGGCCTGCATCGGCTACCGGGTGCTCTCCGGCGTGATGCTCGCCAGCGGGGACCCGATCGGAGATCCTGAGGCCTGGCCCGGCGCCATTCACCGGTTCCTCGACGAGGCGGCAATGCACGCCTGGGTTCCCGCGGTCATCGGCTGCAGCGAGCTCGGCGCGGAGGTGTGGTGCCGCGAAGGTGGCATGACCGCGCTCGAGCTCGGCGACGAGGCCGTCGTGACCGTCGCCGACTTCACCCTGCAGGGCAGGTCGATGCGAAACGTGCGGCAGATGGTCAGCCGGGTCTGCCGCCAGGGTTACCAGGCGGAAGTCCGCAGAGTCTCCGACATCCCGCGGGCCGAGATCGATCGCATGATCCGCCAGGCCGATAGCTGGCGCGGCAGTCCGACCGAGCGCGGATTTTCCATGGCGCTCGGCCGGGTCGGCTACCCGGAAGACGGTTGCTGCGTCGTCGCCACTGCCACCCAGAACGGCGTGCTACGGGCGCTGCTGCACTTCGTGCCCTGGGGCACCGACGGCTTGTCGCTCGACCTGATGCGCAGGGACAGGTCGGCGGCCCCGGGCCTGAACGACTTCCTGATCGTCGAGGCGATCAAGTCAGCTTCGGACCTCGGCGTCAAGCGCGTGTCGCTGAATTTTGCTGTCTTCCGTGCCGCGCTGGAACGCGGCGAGCGGATCGGCGCTGGTCCCGTGCTGCGAGCATGGCGCAGGTTCCTGCTGTTCCTGTCGCGGTGGTTCCAGATTGAGTCGCTCTACAAGTTCAACGCCAAGTTCAGCCCGCAATGGGTGCCCCGCTTCCTGGTGTTCCCTGGGCCCAGCGACGCACCGCGGATCGGTATCGCGGCGCTTGAGGCGGAGGCGTTCCTGGTCTGGCCCACGATCGAGATCCGCAGGATCGCCAGGAAGCTGGGCCTTACCCGGCTCAGGCGGCGTCTGGTCGCTCTGTCCCAGCAGCACCCTGGCGGTGAGTGAGTCGCTTGCGGCTGTACGGGCTGCCGTGGCTTAGTGATCCAGGGGCCCCTGGCGAGCACGGGCCCGCCCGGGCAGCACGTAGATTAGCGACATGAGCCGCGAGGGTAACCGGCTGCCGGAGGCCGGCCGTTGCCTCGTCATGGGCGTCGTCAACGTCACGCCTGACTCGTTCTCCGACGGCGGGACATGGCTGGAGCCCGACAAGGCGATAGCGCACGGGCTCGAACTCGCCAGCCAGGGCGCGGATATCATCGACGTGGGCGGCGAGTCGACCAGGCCAGGCGCGCAGCGCGTCCCTGTGCAGGACGAACTCGGCAGGGTGATGCCCGTCGTGACCGCCCTGGCCGAGGCCGGCTGCTATGTGAGCATCGATACGATGCGCGCAGAAGTAGCGAACCGTGCGCTAGCGGCTGGCGCAAGGATGGTGAACGACGTCAGCGGGGGCCTCGCGGATCCTGACATGCCTGGCATGGTGGGCACGGCTGGGGTCCCGTATGTGGTGATGCACTGGCGCGGGCACAGTTCGGACATGTATGGCCCGGCGGTGTACGCGGATGTCGTCGCCGAGGTGCGAGCGGAGCTCGGCCGTCGGGTCCGCGCCATCGTGGCGGCCGGCGTTGACCCAGCGATGATCATCCTCGACCCGGGTCTCGGCTTCGCCAAGCGCCCAGAGCACAACTGGAGGCTGCTCGCGAGCCTGGACCTCGTCAGCCGGCCGTCAGGTTTCGACAAGCCTTTTCCTGTGCTGGTGGCCGGATCGAGGAAGGGATTCCTCGGCAAGCTGCTCGCCGGGCCGGACAACGCCCCGCGTCCGTTCATCCGCAGTGACGACGCCACCATTGCGCTCACCGCGCTCGCGGTGGCTTCTGGCGCCTGGTGCGTGCGTGTGCACGTCGTGCCGGGCAATCTGGACGCCGTCAAGGTTGCCACGAGATGGCGCCAGGAAACGCTGGCAGGCGCTGGCTGATGCTGGACAGGATTTCCATCACCGGGCTGCGCGTCCGCGGGCGGCATGGAGTCTACGAGGCTGAGCGACAGCAGGGCCAGGACTTCATCGTGGACGCGGTGCTCTGGCTGGATACAGCACCGGCCGCCGCGGACGACGACCTGGCGAAGACGGCGGACTACGGAGTGATCGCCCGCCGGCTTGCCCGAATCGTCGGCGGTGAGCCCGTCGCGCTGATCGAGACGCTGGCGGACCGGCTTGCCGCAGCTTGCCTGGAGGAGAACTCGGTACGCGAAGCCGAGATCACCGTGCACAAGCCACAGGCGCCGGTGGATCAGGAGGTAGCCGACATCGCGGTGACAGTTCGCCGGGCCGCCCCAGCGAGGCCCGTGGTGTTGTCACTAGGCAGCAACCTCGGCGATAGGGCGGCCAACTTGCAGCATGCCGTGACAGCGTTGTGCGGGAACGGTCTGGTCTGCCGCCGGGTGTCGGCCGTCTACCAGACCGAGCCGGTCGGCGGACCAGAGCAGGACGATTACCTGAACGCGGTGCTGCTGGCGGACAGCACGCTGACCGGCAAACAGGTGCTGGCCCTGTGCATGGCCGCCGAGACCGCCAGCGGCCGGGTCAGGACCGTTCGCTGGGGACCGCGGACGCTCGACGTGGACATCATCAGTTACGGGAACGAAGTCAGCGCCGATCCCGACCTTACGTTGCCGCATCCGCGCGCATACGAGCGGGCGTTCGTTCTGGTTCCCTGGCTCGAACTGGATCCGGACGCCTGGCTGCCCGGTCACGGTGCCGTCGCCAGGCTGCCGGCGGCCGCCGCTGGCTCTGGCGTTCGCAGGCTGGCCAGTCCGCGGCTCGTCCTGCCTGGTGCGGAGCCGGAAGCAGCCGACGACGAGGTGGCACCATGCAGCTGACCCGACCCGGGACGCTGGCCGGCATCTTCGCGCTGTGCACGCTGGCAGGCTGGCTTGCCGTCCGCAAGACGTTCGCCAGCTTGCCGCTGCTTCCGGTCGGCCTGATCTGGGTGCTGCTCGGTCTTGCTATCGCCGAGACGCTCGTGGCCAGGCACATCCGGCGCAGGATCTCCAGTCCAGGTACAGGCAAGCCGCTGGCGGCGATAGCGGTGGCCCGGCTCGTCGCGCTGGCGAAAGCCAGCTCTGCCGCGGCCGCTGCGCTCGCCGGCCTCTCGGCCGGCTTCCTGATCTACTTGCTTGGCATGCTGGACAAGACCCTGCCGGCCCGGGACGCCAAGGTCGCCGGCGCGACGTTGGTCGCTGCCGCCGCCCTCGTCTGCGCCGCCCTGTACCTGGAGCACTGCTGCCGTGCCCCCAAGCCGCCGGACGACCGGGAGGACGAGTCGATGCGGCGAAGCGACGACTGGCAATGGCACTCGTGACACCGCGCAGCGTGCCCCGGCCGGGCTCGCGCGGCCGCTGTCGGGCAGGATTTCTTCCGCATCGATTCGAGAGGTCGGAAGCCGGTGATCACTAGCACTCACTCGATCATCTATGCCAGCGACGCCGATCGGGCGCGCGCGTTCTTCCGCGACGTGCTCGGGCTCGCCTACGTTGACGCCCACGACGGCTGGCTCATCTTCAAGCT
>JASIGS010000222.1 GCA_030052355.1 Streptosporangiaceae bacterium
CGGCTTGCCGCGCCGGAGGGCGCCCTCCAGCACCAGCGCCAGCTGCTCACACACCCGGTTCTGGCCGATGACGTCGGACAGCCGCTTCGGCCTCAGCGCGCCCTCGACCACCCGCTCGTCCGCGTCAGCGAGCGAGGACATCGTCCGGTCTGGCTGACCGCGCGTGCCGGTCACCGGCGGCCCAGCACCCGCAGCGCGGCCCGCAGCCCGGCAGCCACGTCCGGCTCTTCGCCAGGGTCGCCGGGCCCTGCGGCGCACAGCTCCGGTTCGACGGCCGAGATCGCCTGGTCCGCCTCCCTGACCTGCCAGCCCAGGCTCACCAGCCCGGCCCTGACCTGGTCCCGCCACGCCGTGGTGACCGCGAACCGCGCGCCCGGCAGCGCCTGGCCGTCGGCAGGCGAACCGAGCCTTCCTGCCAGCTCCAGCACGATCCGCTGCGCACCCTTGCGCCCGATGCCCGGCACCGACGTCAGCAGGGCCAGGTCTTCCTCGGCCACGGCCCTGCGCAGCGCGTCTGGGGCCAGCACGGCGAGCATCGCGAGCGCCAGCCGCGGACCGACACCGCTGGCGGTCTGCAGCAGCTCGAACGTGTTGCGCTCGTCGTCGGAGGCAAACCCGTACAGGGTCAGCGAGTCCTCCCTGACGACCAGCGACGTGGCAACCCTCGCCCGCTCGCCGAGGCGCAGCTGCGCCAGCGTGCCCGGCGTGCACTGCACGAGCAGCCCGACGCCGCCGACCTCGACGACAGCGCCGTCGGGCGCTAGTCCCGCGACGGTTCCAGTCAGGTGGGAGATCACGAATCACCGCCGGTGCTCGCCCTGGGGGAAGGCCCTGGCTGTCGCTGCGCGGCGGCGGCCAGCCGCTGATGTGCGGTTCCGCGCCAAAGGTGGCATATGGCCAGGGCGAGCGCGTCCGCGCTGTCCGCGGGCCGCGGCGGGTCGCTGAGCCTCAGCAGCCTGGTGACCATGGCCGTGACCTGCGCCTTCCCGGCGCGTCCTGAGCCTGTCACCGCGGCCTTGACCTCGCTCGGCGTGTGCAGCGCTACCGGAATGCCCCGCCGGGCCGCGCACAGCATCGCGACAGCACCTGCCTGCGCCGTGCCCATCACCGTGCGCACGTTGTGCTGGCTGAACACCCGCTCGACAGCAACCGCGTCGGGCTGGTGCGCCGTGAGCCACTCGTCGAACGCGCGCTCCAGGGCCAGCAGCCGTGATCCGGTGTCGTCGTCAGCGGGCGTAGTGATCACGTCGGTGCCGAGCAGCCGCACCGGCCTTCCCGGCTCGCCCTCGATGGCGCCGAGGCCGCACCTGGTCAGGCCGGGATCGACGCCCAGCACCCGCATCGGCCACCATCCCTGCTGAACACGTGTTCGGAACGACACGTTACCGGTCAGGGCCGCGACGACGAGGGCGGCGCGCCGGCGGACGGGAGCCGGCTGGAGGGGGCGTTCCTAGAAGAAGTCGAGCATGAAGGTGCTGGCCGAGAACGCGCAGTCGAGTGCCTCGTCGACGGCCGGCGCGCCGCCGGCTGCGAGCCCGGCAAGCCGCAGCGTCCCCATCGGCACCCCCGCGTAGAGGGCGGCGAAGCCGCGCGCGTCCAGCCGCAGGGCGGCCTCCCCCAGCCCGCTGGCCGGAGTCAGGCGGCCCTCGCCGCCGGAAACCGCCAGCGTCCACCTGCCGGAGTTCGCGGGCAGGGCCTCGTCGGTCAGCTCCAGCGGCACCGTGAGCTCGGCCGCTGTGGGGTAGCCGCGTCCCGCCACCGCCGCCGGCGCGTCGACGATCCGCAGCATCCAGTTCTCCCGGCGGCGCAGGGCCGCCACCGGCTCCCTCGTCAGCCACCCGATGGGGTCGCCGGGTGGCAGGCAGGCGCGGACCCGCTCAGCCACCGTCGCGTGCGACGCGAGGATCCGCCAGAACGCCCTTGCGGTCGGCGCAGAGGCAGCGATCAGCTCCTCGACCTCGATCTCCGTGGTTCCGTGCGCCCACCGGTAGCTGAGGAAACCGTCGTCGGCAAGGTAGGAGAACTGGTCGTCGTCGCCCAGGAAGTACCGGACCGGTGGCGCATCCGGGTCGCGCGTGTTCGGCCCGCAGTGCCGGAGCGCCTCGTGCACGCGGCCCTTGACCGCGACGACCGCCGGGCCGTCGTCGGCTGTCGCGCGGCGAAGCTCCGGCGCGGTGCCTGCCCCCGGCGGTGGGGGCACGAGCGCGGCCAGCGACGCGGCGGGCAGGACGACCTCGTACTTGCCGCCGGCGAGCTCAAAGCCCGCCGCCCGGTAGACCGGCGCGGTCGTCGGATACAGCACCGATAGCGGGTACCCCGCCGCGGCGATCTGGGCCATCAGTTCCGCCATCATGGCCGTGCCAATGCCGCGGCCGCGGTACTCCGGCGCCACCATCACCCCGACGACCGCAGCCATCGGCAGGGATCGTCCGCGCCACCACTGACGGTTGGGGTCATAGCGCGCGCTGGCGACCAGCCGCGCGCCGTCGAACACCCCGACCGTGCGACGGCCGGCCATGGCTTCCTGCGTGCTGGCCAGCCAGCGCGGCCGGTAGCCGGGGCTCACCGGCCCGAAGGCCCGGCGGCGCAGGTCAACCTGGGCTTCGACGTCGTCGGCCGGGCCGAGCGTGCGTATCTCCAGGCCGGCAGGGCGATCCCGGCTCATCCGGAGCGCTCCGGGTTCACCGGGGTTTCGGGGGCTCCGGGGGTCGTCCCCCGGGCCAGCACAGCCCGGGGATCACCCGAGCTTCTCCATGAGGTCGTCGGGAACCGAGTAGTTCGCGAAGACGTCCTGCACGTCGTCAGAATCCTCGAGCGCGTCGATCAGCCGGAACACCTTCTTGGCGTTGTCCTCGTCGAGCTCGACCTCGGACGAGGGCAGGAACGGCCGCTCCGCCGACTCGTAGTCCAGGCCGGCGTCCTGCAGCGCGGTCCGGACCGCGACCAGGTCGCCGGGCTCGCTGATCACCTCGAACGACTCGCCGAGGTCGTTGACCTCCTCAGCGCCCGCGTCCAGCACGGCGGCAACGACGTCGTCCTCGGTCGTGCCGTCCGCCTTCGGCACGATGACCACGCCGCGGCGGCTGAACAGGTAGGCGACCGAGCCGGGATTGGCCAGCGAGCCGCCGTTGCGGGTGAAGGCGGTCCGCACGTCGGAGGCGGCCCGGTTCCTGTTGTCGGTCAGGCACTCGACCAGCACGGCCACGCCGCCCGGCGCGTAGCCCTCGTAGGTGATCGACTCGTACGCCGCGCCGCCAGCCTCGAGGCCGCCGCCGCGCCTGATCGCGCGGTCGATGTTGTCGTTGGGAACCGAGCTCTTCTTCGCCTTCTGCACGGCGTCGTAGAGCGTGGGGTTGCCGGCCGGATCCGCACCGCCGCTGCGGGCGGCCACCTCGATATTCTTGATCAGCTTGGCGAACAGCTTGCCGCGCTTTGCATCGACCGCCGCCTTCTTGTGCTTGGTGGTCGCCCACTTGGAGTGGCCGCTCATCGTTCCCTCACCATCTCGACGAACATCTTGTGGATGCGCCGGTCCGGCGTGAGCTCGGGATGGAAGGCGGTCGCGAGTACCGGACCCTGGCGGACCGCGACGATCCTACTCGTGCCGGGCTCGGAGGCGAGAACCTCGACGCCGGGCCCCGCGTCCTCGACCCAAGGCGCCCGGATGAACACGGCCCGGTAGCGGCCGCCGTCGATGCCCCGCACGTCAAGGTCGCGCTCGAACGAGTCGACCTGGCGGCCGAACGCGTTCCGCCGCACCGTCATGTCGATGCCGCCCAGCGTCTGCTGACCGGACGCCGGGTCGCGCAGCCGGTCGGCCAGCAGGATCATGCCGGCGCACGAGCCGAATGTCGGCATGCCGCCGGCGATCCGCTTTCGCAGCTGCTCGGCGAGCCCGAAGATCTCGATCAGCTTCCAGATCGTGGTCGACTCCCCGCCGGGGATGACCAGGCCCTCGACACGGTCGAGTTCCTCGGGCCTTCGGATCGCGGCCGGCGACGCGCCGACCTCGCGCAGCGCCCGGACGTGCTCGGCCACGTCACCCTGCA
>JASIGS010000223.1 GCA_030052355.1 Streptosporangiaceae bacterium
GTGGTCGAGGCGACCGGCCCGGACGTGACCGGCCTGGCACCAGGCGACTTCGTGATCCTGAACTGGCGTGCCGTGTGCGGCCAGTGCCGGGCCTGCCTGCGCGGCCGTCCGTGGTACTGCTTCGCGACCCACAACGCCGCGCAGAAGATGACGCTGACGGACGGCACGCAGCTGTCGCCGGCGCTCGGCATCGGCGCGTTCGCGGAAAAGACGCTCGTCGCCGCCGGCCAGTGCACCAAGGTCGACCCGGCGATCAAGCCGGAGGTGGCCGGGCTGCTCGGCTGCGGCGTCATGGCGGGCCTCGGCGCGGCGCTGAACACCGCGGCCGTCAGCCGCGGCGACTCGGTCGCGGTGATCGGCTGCGGCGGAGTCGGCGACGCGGCGATCCTCGGCGCCAGCCTGGCCGGTGCCCGGAAGATCATCGCGGTGGACGTGGACGACAGGAAGCTGGAGTGGGCCCGCCAGTTCGGTGCCACCGACACCGTGAACTCGCGCGCGGCCGACCCGGTGGACGCCATCCGCGCCCTCACCGAGGGGAACGGCGCCGACGTCGTGATCGAGGCCGTCGGCCGGCCGGAGACCTACAAGCAGGCGTTCTACGCCCGTGACCTGGCCGGCACCGTCGTGCTCGTCGGCGTCCCGACTCCGGAGATGCAGCTCGACCTGCCGCTGCTCGACGTGTTCGGTCGTGGCGGGTCGCTGAAGTCCTCGTGGTACGGCGACTGCCTGCCGACGCGCGACTTTCCCATGCTCGTCGACCTGCACCTGCAGGGCCGGCTGCCGCTGGAGAAGTTCGTGTCGGAGACGATCGGGATCGACGGGGTCGAGGAGGCGTTCGTGAAGATGCAGCGCGGGGAGGTGCTGCGGTCCGTGGTCGTGCTGTGACGCCCGCGCCCATCCGGGTCGCGATGTGGTCGGGCCCGCGGACGATCTCGACCGCGCTGATGCGGTCGTTCGAGAACCGGCCGGACACGATCGTCGTCGACGAGCCGCTGTACGGCTACTACCTCGCGCACACGTCGGTGCAGCACCCGGGCCGGGACGAGGTCATCGCGAGCATGCCGGCCGACTGGCGCGTGGTGCTGCGCGAGCTGACGCAGGCTCCGCTGCCGGACGGCGCGTCGGTGTACTACCAGAAGCACATGACCCACCACCTGCTGCCCGAGATCGACCGGGCCGCGTTCGCCGGGCTGACGCACGCGTTCCTGATCCGCGACCCGCGCCAGCTGCTCGCGTCGTACGCGCGGGTCAGGTCGCAGCCGGTACTGGCCGACCTCGGGCTCGAGCAGCAGGCGGAGATCTTCCGGTCGTTCGGCGGACCGGTCATCGACTCGGCCGACATCCTGCGCAACCCGCGGGCCGCGCTCGGGGCGCTCTGCGACGCGCTCGGCGTGCCATTTGATCCGGCCATGCTGTCCTGGCCGCCTGGCCCGCGGCCGTCCGACGGGGTGTGGGGCCCGTACTGGTACGACAGCGTGTGGCGATCCACCGGCTTCGGTCCTTACCGGCCGGCGTCCGGCGAGCTCGCCCCGCACCTCGAGCCGCTCGCCGCGCAGTGCGAGCCGTTCTACGCCGAGCTCAGGGCCCACCGGTTGATCCCGTAATAAGTAATTGCCGTGCCTTTACCGCCATTTGCTTGTTGTAGCGGCCACAATGGATTGCCGTCGAAGTTACGAACGGGGGGCCACCATGAAGCTCACAGTTGGCGGCACCGCGCTGGGGCTGGCCGTTGGCGCATTAGCGCTGGGTTGCGCGGTAGCGTCGGCGCCTGCTCAGGCGGCCACGACCGGATGGCGCGTCTACGAGCAGGTCCCGGTGGGCGGGTACATCGCGGAGCTGACGTCGGTCTCGGTCGTCAGCGCCGGCGACGCGTGGGCGGTCGGCGACTCGTTCGACGATGTCGGCACCGGCCCGGCGATCCTCCTGCACTGGACCGGAAAGGCGTGGAGTCACGTCAAGCTGCCCGCCAAGGTTGCCGCGTTCTGGAACGCTAACGGCGGCGGGCAGGCGGTGGACGTGGTCGGCGCCTCTTCCGCGAGCAACGTCTGGGCGTTCGACGGCAGTGGCGGCTACATCCACCTGGGCAGCGGGGGATGGACGTCTGGCATGGTGCCGGGGACCGCCGGCGGCTTCCTTCGGATCCTGACCGTGTCGGCTGTCAAGGTCTTCAGCCCGACCGACGTGTGGATCTTCGGATGCATCCTCACCGGCGACCACTTCGCGGATGCCATCCCGTACGCCGACCACTTCGACGGCCGGAAGTGGGTAAGGACGGCGTTCCCCGGATCTGGCGGCGTGGCTAGCGTGAGCGCCATCTCCGCGCGCGACATATGGGCGGTGGCGGGTCCGAGTAGTGCGTCCACGGGGGTCGGAACGGCGAGCGTCGTGCGCTGGAACGGCACCAGCTGGCAGCCGGTCACGGTGCAGCCGCCGAAGCTGCCGGTGGGTGCCGGCTGGACCGCCATCGACGCCAGGTCCGACGGCGACGTCTTCGTGGCAGGCGGCGGGGAGCCAGGGAGCGGCGAAGGTAAGGGCACGCCCGAACGGGTTTACCACTGGACCGGCAAGCGCTGGTCGGTGACGGCACTCCCGGCCCGGGCATCGGCCAAGACGTTCACCATGGTCAGCCTCGTGGCGGACGGTTCGGGCCTGTGGGGTCTCGACTCGATCGTCATCACCCCCATGCAGGGCGGGCCGCTGCCGCTCGTGACGCCGTGCACGACGATCTGGCACTTCACCGGGACCAAGTGGACGGGCCCGACGGTAGTCGGTGGCGGCGGCGCGTGCCTCTACCAGCTCGCAAGCACTGCGGGCGGAAACTCAACCTGGGGCGTCGGAACGAATGGGGATAACGGCCTGGTCGTCCTGACCGGGGCCCTGCCGCGCTAGAACGGAGGCCCATGCGGCCTCAGGGCCTGCGGCGCCGGCTTACACCGTGTCGCAGGCCTCAGGGCCTGCGGCGCCGGCTTACACCGCGTCGCACGCCGACGAGGCCAACCAGCACCAAGACGGCGCAACCGCAGATAGCGGTGCCGCATGCGACCGGAGGCCGGGTCACAGCCAGAGACCCACCACGCCCCGGCAGATCGGCCAGCCAGGCAGGAGCGCCGCGCCACGCGCTAGGCCGACGATGACGCCCGTGTCGCCGGCGGCTCGCCGCCGTCAGTGCACGCACTGCCGGTGGGCCGTGCGCATCGCGGCGCACGCCCGTGCTGTTCATCTGATCTCCCGGTGCCGCTAATGGCCCAGTCTTAGCCTGGGCTAAAGAGCTCTCCACGGGATCTGCCAAATGCACTATGAAGCTCCTCAGATTGGCGCATCGCCCCCTCAGACGGCCCAGACGGGGGCAGGCTCGTCCCTGGGCGCGCTGTAGCTTTCAGAGCGGAGAGCCTGTGCAGTGGCCGCTGCTGCCGTTACGCTCGTGACTCCTGCGCGGCACCGAGCCTGTGGACCACCGCCGCGGCCTCGACCCGCCCGCCGACGCCGAGTTTGGCGAGGATGCTCGACACGTGCACGCTCACGGTCTTGGCGCTGATGAACAGGGCCTGACCGATTTCGGTGTTGGACCGGCCCGCCGCCACCAGCAGCAGCACCTCGCGCTCGCGATCGGTCAGCCTGAACCTGGCCAGTTCGTCAGGTTGCCCGGCCGCCCCATCTGGCGCCGGGTCCAGGCTGAGCCGGGCTCGCCGGGCTAGCGCCGCTGCCTCGGCTGCTATCGGCTCCGCACCGATCCGGTTCGCGATCGCGTGTGCCTCCGCGACCGCCGCTGCCGCGGCGGCCCGGTCGGCGTGGCCGCCGCTACAGTGCGCCTCAGCCTCCCGGAGCAGCGCGTAAGCGAGCAGGTACGGCTCCTGTGCTTGCTGGAAAGCCTGCACCGCCGCAGACCACGCCGCGCCTTCACCCACGCCGTTGGCCCTGGCCTGCTCGGCCGCGACCATTACCCGGTAACCACACCAGAGCGGGGCGGGCGTGAGCAGCCCGGCCGCGATGCTCGCCAGGCGGTCGCAGCGCTCGCGCACGTGGCCGGCGATGTCCTCACGGCGGTCTCTCGCCCTGGTTGCCTCGTCGGCCTCGACGCGCATTCCCAGCCACACCAGCGGCCAGGCGTACCGTGAAGCCCACGACGGCGCCTCGGCTGTCAGGTCGGCCGCGACCGCAGCCCGGGCAGCGGCCAGATCGCCCCTGGCCAGCGCGATCATGCCCTCGGCGAAACGCAGCGGCATCATGAACTGAACATCGGGAATCTCGCCAAACGCGTGCCGGAAGCTGTGCAGCTCGCTGACCGCCTCCCCGTACCGCCCGCGCAGGAGCGCGAGCTCGGTCCGGAACTGATGCAGCACAGCGCTAAACACTCCCTCCGGCTCCAGCCGCAGCGCGCCCGCAGTCAGCTTGTCCGCCTCCGGCCAGCGGCCCAGTCGCAGCAACGACTCCGCCTGGTTGCCCATGAGGTAGCAGCCGTCCGTCCGGGCCATGCCCACCTGCTCCGCAAGGCGCACGCCGTCGCTCGCGACTTCCAGTGCCTCGGCATGCCGGCCCATCAGTTCCAGTACGTCGGACAGGTCGATATAGCCACGCAGCGCGACGACCGGCAGGTCCAGCTCGTGAGCCAGATCGATGCCCGACCGCAGTTGGCTAAGGCCAGAGTCCGCCGGACGCAGATACGACATTGCCGACCCCAGCGTTATGGCTACATCGGCCTCCACGTCCCGCGCGCAGACAGTGCGGGCAATCGGCAGCGCGCGCGTGGCCACTTCTGCGGCTCGTTCCATGTCAGAAAATGCCAGCAGCATCCGCGCCAGCGACGCCAGCACCCTCGCGCGCTCCTGGCTGGCCCCGGCCGAAAGCAGCAGCGCGAGTGCCTGCTCCAGCGTCGCGGCGGCGACGGCCGGCTGGCCCGCATCGCACTGAGCCTGGGCATACTGCTCGAGAAGCAGCGCCCGGCGCGCCGGATCGGTGCCGTCAGGCAGCTGCGCGAGCGCGTCGCTGAGCAGAGACTGTGACCGGCCGATCGCGCCTGACTGGTACGCCGCTTCGGCCGCAAGGCGGCTCAGCTCGACCTGATCCAAGCCAGTCCGCTGCTCCGCGTCGTCCACCTGGGGCCAGATTTCCAGCGCTCGCTCCAGATGGCGCAGTGACTCTGCCGGGGCGTAAGTCGCCAGGGCGTGCCTGGCCGCGTCGATCGCGGCGGGCAGCGCTCGCGGCAGGTCGTGCGCCGCGTACCAGTGATAGGTGAGCGCGGCCGGCAGCGCGGTTTCATCGCCAGCCAGCCCTGGATCTGCTCCGAGCGCCGTGCCGTACGCTGCGTGCAGGCGGACCCGCTCTCCCGGCAGCATGTCCTCGTACACGGCGTCCCTGGTCAGCGCGTGCCGGAAGGCATAGCCCTGGCCGGCCCGATCGACGAGGAGCACCTGGCTCTCCACGACCTCGTGCAGCGTTGAATACAACTCGGGCTCGCCGAGTCCCGCCACCGCGAAGAGCAGCCGCTCGGCGACTGTACGGCCGGCCACCGCGGCTGTTCGCAGCAGTCGCTGCGCGTCCGGGCTCAGCGCGTCCACCCGGCTCAGCAGCACGTCCCGTACCGACGGCGGCAGCCGTGCCACGTCGCGGTCGCCGCGTACGGCGCCGGCCAGCTCCTCGACCAGGTAGGCGTTCCCGCCGGACCGGTCGAAGATCTCCGCGGCGACGCTCGGCGCCGGGTCGCTGCCGAGAATCGCGGCGAGCTGAGCGGTCACCTCGCCGAGATCGAACCGCTCGACTTCGATCCGGTCGACGAAGCGTGCCCGTTCCCACGCCATCAGCAGCGGCCGGAGCGGATGCCGCCGGTGCATCTCGTCGGAGCGGTAAGTGGCGACCAGGAGAACCCGTGCGCCGCGCAGCGACCTGACCAGGAACGCGGTCAGGTCCAGCGTGGACTGATCGGCCCAGTGCAGGTCCTCGAGCACGAGCAGGACCGGCTGCAAGGCGCTGAGCCTGGCCAGCACGCCGAGCACCAGCTCCAGCAGCTGCCCCTTCTGAATGTCCTCGCCGACGGGTCCGGTTACCGTGTCGGGTGCCAGTTCCGGCAGCAGGCGGGCCAGGCTCGGTCCGGCGAGGCCAAGCACCGCGGTTAGCTCACCCGGCGGCATGCTCCGGGCGAGCGTGCGCAGCGCATCGACAAGCGGCGCGAGCGGCAGGCCCTCGGCGCCCAGCTCGGCACACTGGCCCGTCAGCACGAGGAACTCCGCCGCGGCCGCGCGATCGGCGAGCTCGCCGATGAGCCGGGTCTTGCCGACTCCCGCCTCACCGCCGACGATCGCGAACGCCGACTGCCCGCTTGCGGCCCGCTCTAATAGCGCGGTCAGCGTGCTCAGTTCCGCTCGGCGCCCGATGAAGACCGGGCTAACCAAACTCGCGCTCATGGTCAAAAGGTGCCACAGGATAGCGCCGCCTGGCTAACAGATCCGCGGTCCTGGCGCAGCGGCCTAGTCGGCGAGGATGCGAGGCACGCTGCTGGCTTGATCCACCAGTTCATCAGCGCCAATGAGGGCGTCCTCGGAGACGGCGGTCCGCGGCAGCATCAGCGCGAGCACGCCGCACAAGGCAAACGCGCCGATCGCGTACGGTGCCGCGTGCTGCAGTGCCTCGGCGAACGTGTGACCGCTGCCGACCTGGTCGAAGAACACGGTGCCGAGCAGCGCGACGCCGATCGCGCCGCCCAGCTGCTGCGCGGTGCTGAACACGCCAGACGCGCTGCCTGCGGCCTCCGCCGGGGCGGCTGCCAGCACGACGTTGACCAGCGGGATGACCAGCAGCGCGAGGCCGGCACCGGCGATGACCAGGCCAGGAACGATGGGCCACGGACTGCCGTTCGTGCCCACGTGCGGCACGAAGGCGTCGACGGCCACTATCCCGCCAGCCATCAGCACGGCACCGGCGATCAGGATCGACCGGCCGTACTTCTGCGCGAGCGGCGTAGCGGCGGGCGCGCCCAGGAAGCTGCCGACGCTGAACGCGACCGCCGTCAGGCCGGCCTTCAGCGGCGAGAAGTGCTCGCCGATCTGCAGCCACAGCGCCAGCAGCAGGAAGAACCCCTGCAGGGCGGCCGCGAACGCGGCCTGCACGCCGAGGCCGGCCGCGAACGCGGGGACCCGCAGCAGCCGGGCGCTCAGCAGCTCAGCCGTCCGCCGCGATGACCGCAGCGACGGACGCCGCACCTCAGCGATCGCCACCGCGGACAGTCCCGCCACACCGGCCGCAATAAGCGGCCACACCCAGGCCGGCCAGCCGAGCTGCCTGCCCTCTAGCAGCGGGTACACGATGGCGACCATGCTCCCGGCCAGCACAACGGCACCCAGGTAGTTCGGGCGCTTCGCCACGTCGTCCCTGGTCTCCGGCACCACCCGGGTCCCCGCGGCGAATGCCGCGACGGCGATCGGCACGTTCACGAAGAACACGGCGCGCCAGCTCCAGCCGAACAGGTTGGCTTCGGTCAGCACGCCGCCGAGCAGCAGGCCGAGTGCCGAGGCGAAGCCGAGCATCGCACCGTAGACGGCGAACGCCTGGCCTCGCTCCTTCATCGAGGTGAAGATCACCCGGAATGTCGCGAGCACCTGCGGCGCCATGCACGCAGCGGCCGCGCCCTGCACGAACCTGGCCGTGATCAGCTCGGCGCCGGTCGCCGACAGCCCGGCACACAGGCTGGCGACCCCGAACACGCCGACGCCCAGCAGGAACACCCGCTTGCGGCCGAACCTGTCGCCCATGCTTCCGGCCACAATCAGCGCGGCGGCGAACGCCAGCATGTAGCCGGACACCACCCATTCCAGCTGTGTGGCGGTCGCGCCCAGACTCCGCCGGATCGTGGGCAGCGCCACGTTCACGATGGTCACGTCGATCATGTCCATGAGCGCGCCGACCATCATCACGGTCGCCGCCAGCCAGCGGCCCGAGACGTGGTGATCCCCTGCCGCGGCGCTGACCTTGCTGACCCCCACTGCCGCCTCCGATGATCGAACTACATTTCGCTGATCGAACAGCGTTCTATATCGAACAACGTTCTAGCATGGGATCGCCGTTTCGGTCAAACTCGGTTCGCTACTAGTACGCTGTTCGTGCAGGCGAACTCGGACTCGCCTGCCAGCCGGGACGAGCCAGGACCAGGGCTTGACCGTCGGGGTGTGTGCATCTGGTCCGGCTATAGGCGGACCAGATGCACACACCCTCGGCGATCATGTACCTGTTCGGA
Source organism: Streptosporangiaceae bacterium (assembly GCA_030052355.1). Next base: position 8,225 of record JASIGS010000223.1, read on the forward strand.
GCGTGCTGGCCGCCTGCTACATCCCTTTCGCCTAGGTATGCGAGGTTAGGAAGCGAAGCCGAGGCGGCGGGCTGCGCGCGGAGGGAGCGATGCCGAGGTGACGCTGGGTCCAGAAAAGCTGCCTCCGCCGCCCGGCCAGCGGCTGCCGGACAGGTCAGCGCGCCGGCGCCGCGAGCCCATCAGCCGCGAGGCGATCGTCGCCACCACCATCAGGCTGCTGGATGCCGAGGGCCTCGATGCGCTGAGCATGCGCCGGATCGCCGAGGAGCTCGGCACCGGTGCCGCCTCGCTGTACTGGCACGTCGGCAGCAAAGACGGCCTGCTCGACCTCGTCTTCGACGAGATCATCGGCGAAGGCCTCGGCGAGCGCGAGCTGCCCGAGCCCGTTCCTGGCAAGTGGCGCGAGCAGGTCAAGGAGGTCGCCAGGGAACAGCGTGCCCTCTGCCTGCGCCATCCCTGGATCGTCCGGGTGTCGATCGGCCGCATCCCGATGGGACCGAACGCGCTGCGCTACTCCGAATTTGTCCTGGCCATCCTCGTGTCCGGCGGACTGCCGCCGGCCCTGGCCGTGCAGGGCCATCACCTGCTGATCGCGACCATCAACGGCTTCACGCTCGACGAGACCGGAGTCGGCGACAACCCCGCGGAGGAGATCGAGGCGGGCTTGCGGCAGGCGGGGAACGCGGCGCGCGACTACCTGGCCTCGCTGCCGGCCGACACCTTCCCCAACCTGGTCGCGTTCGCCGACGAGTTCACCTACATCGACCGGGACGAGAGCTTCGAGCTGCTCCTCGATATCTTCGTGGATGGGCTAGCCCGCCTGGCCACTCTTCGCGACGGATCCGGGGGTCGGCCCCCGGGCTGACACAACGGCTGGCACAACACGGAGGCGACAGGTGCTGCAGACCTTTGACGAACGCAATCGCGACCTCATCGTCAGCGTCGGCGGAAGGCTGGCACACCGGGACCAGGCGGGTGTCAGCCCGTTCGACTCCGTCGTGCAGGGCGGCGACGCGGTGTGGGAAGGGCTGCGACTGTACAACGGGAAGATCTTCCGGCTCGACGCGCACCTGGCCCGGCTGCGGCGGTCCGCCCAGGCGCTGGCGTTTGAGAAGATCCCGTCCGACGACGAGATCATCGCGGAGATCCGGCGCACGCTGGCCGCTAACAGCATGACGGACAACGTGCACATCCGGCTGACGCTGACCCGCGGCGTCAAGATCACGAGTGGCATGGACCCCAGGCTCAACCAGCACGGCCCCACGCTGATCGTCCTGGCCGAGCACAAGCCGCCGGTATACGACACCGGCGGCATCACGCTCATCACGTCCAGCGTGCGGCGCAGCGCCCCGGACAGCCTGGACCCGAAGATCCATCACAACAACCTGCTCACCTCGATCCTGGCCAAGATCGAGGCGAACGTGGCGGGCGCGGATGACGCCATCATGCTTGACCAGCGCGGTTTCGTCGCCGAGACCAACGCGACGCACGTCTTCCTGGTCACCGGGGGCGTGCTCGGCACCCCGACGACCGCCGCCTGCCCGGAGGGCATCACCCGGCAGGCAGTGCTCGACCTGGCCGCCGACGCCGGGTTGCAGTGCGCAGTCGGCGATTACAGCCTGACCCAGCTCTACGCGGCGGACGAGGTGTTCGTCACCGGCACGATGGGCGGTCTCGTACCGGTGCTGGCGGTCGACGGCCGGACGATCGGGG
>JASIGS010000224.1 GCA_030052355.1 Streptosporangiaceae bacterium
GTGGGCTGCGGCGATCGACCGGACGATCGACAGCCCGAGGCCGTGGCCGTCGGGATGGTTCACCCGGTCCTTGTCGCGTCGCTGGAACGGCTGGAAGAGGCGGTCGACGTCATCCCAGGGGACGTGCGGCCCGCTGTTGGCGATGGTCAGAGTCGCGAGGCCGGATTCGGCTCGGGTCGAGATGGCGATGTGACCGCCGCTGACGTTATACCGGAGCGCGTTGTCGAGGAGGTTGGCCACCAGGCGCCTGGCCAGGCGCGGGTCGCCGATCGCGGGCGCCGGTCTCATGGCGGCGCGCACGTCGAGTCCGAGGCTGCCGATGTCGGGCTGCCGGATTTGCAGCACCTCGGCGGCAAGCCGCGACAGGTCGAACGGCTCGCGGCGGTCGAGCCCGCGGGCGCTGGTCGCGAGCGTGAGGAGGGCCTCGATGAGCTGCTCTTGCTGCTCACCGGAGTTGACGAGCTCGTTCCCCATGGTGCGCAGGTCGTCGACCGTGGCGTCGGGGTTGGCGAGGGTGACCTCGAGGAGCGCCCGGTTCAGGGTGAGCGGGGTCCGCAGCTCATGGGACGCGTTGGCGACGAACTGGCGCTGGGCGTCGAAAGCGGCTTCGAGCCGCTGCAGCAGTCCGTCGATGGTGTCGGCCAGGTCCTTGACCTCGTCCCTCGGGCCCGGCAGGGCCAGCCGTTCGTGCAGGTTGTACTCGGTGATCCGCTGCGTCGTCACCGTCATCGTGCGAAGCGGGCGCAGCATGCGCCCGGCAACGATCCAGCCGAGCGCGACGGCCAGCACGGCCATGATGGCCAGCGCAATCCCCGACATAGCCAGCAGCTCATGCATGTCGATGGCGTGGGTACCGAGGATCGCGAGATGCTGCGCTTCCGCCAGCTTTTCTTTGCAGGTGAGTGAACAGCCCACTCCGACTGGGTTGGCATTGGGGTGGGGACTCCTGGGCGGGGTCGGCTTTACAGAGAGCGAGTCACCTATCTGGCCGCTGGTGGCCGAGCGTTCCAGGAGGTAGGTGATGGTGAGCAAGCCAGCCCCGGCAACCAGGAACAGGCTGCTGTACAGCAGGGTGAGGCGCAGCCGCACCGTGCGGCGCGGCATCTGCAGCCTCGAACGGGTCATCATGCGGCCGGCGAGGTTCACCGGGGTCAGATCCGGTAACCGTTGGCAACGGTTTCGATGACCGGTGGATCGCCGAGCTTCGCCCGCAGGCGGCTGATGGTCACCTTGACCGTCTTGGTGAAGGGGTCGGTCATCTCGTCCCACACGGCCTCGAGCAGTTCTTCGGTGCTCAACACGCGTCCGTGCGCGGCAAGCAGCTGTTCCAAGACGCCGAGCTCCTTGGGGTTCAGGGCCAGCGGGCGGCCCGCCCGCGCGGCGGCCCGCCGAGCCGTGTCCAGGGACAGGTCGCCGTGAACCAGAGTCGGTGGCAGCACCCGGGTCGGGCGCCGGGCCAGCGCCCGGATGCGGGCGACCAGTTCGGCGAAGGCGAACGGCTTTGCCAGGTAGTCGTCAGCGCCGAGGCTCAGACCGTCGACCCGGTCGGCGACGGTGGCGGCCGCGGTGAGCATCAGCACCCGGCTCCCGCGGCCGTCGGCCACCATGGCCTGGCAGACCTCGTCGCCGTGCACGCCGGGCAGGTCGCGATCCAGCACGACCACGTCGTAGTTGGTCGCTGCGACGAGCTCGAGCGCGTCGTTGCCGTCGAAGGCGAGATCGACTGCCATTCCGGCACGGCGCAGGCCGGTCGCCACGGTCGTCGCCAGCTTCGGGTGGTCCTCGACGAGCAGCACTCTCACATCCGGGAACCTCCTCCAGCGCATCCTCGCCCAGGATGGCCGGTTGCGGGTAACAACCGGGTTACAGGGTGACCGGCTTGTTACCGGTGGTGCCGTAGACCTCCTCCTGAGACCTGGCCGCGGATTTCCCAGCGGCACCGAGGATTGGAGGCCAATGTTCTTCGTCACATACTTGCGACGCGAGCTCCGGCACCGGATGCTGCAGGCGGGCCTTGTCGCCCTGGGCCTCGCGCTGGGCGTCGGCCTGGTCGTGGCGGCGGCCGCGGTTTCAGCCGGGGTTAAAAAGGCGCAATCCGGCGTGCTCAGCGCCCTCTACGGGGTGGGCACCGACCTGACCGTGACGGGCCACGCTGTGGCGCCGCCCCCGCCCGGCACACAGTCGTCCGGGAACCAGCCGACCCTCAGCATCGGCCCGAGCGGCCCGGAGGTCTGCACCGCTGGCAAGTGCGTGAACGCCGCGGGCCACACAGTCGATCAGCTGTTCCCGCCGTTGGTCCGGCCGATCAGGGCGTCCGAGGTGGCGGCAGTGGCGAGGCTGCACGACGTGGCGGCCACCGCTGGCGCCATCGCGCTCACCGACAACACCCTCACTATCTCGACGAACTCCGCAGCTCCGACAAGCTCATCGAGCAGCTTCACCGTGGACGGCGTGGACACCGCGCGCACCACGGTCGGGCCGCTGGCTGACGCGACGGTCAGCTCCGGTCATTTCTTCACCGCGGCCGACACCAACGCCGACGTCGCGGTGGTCGACTCCTACTACGCGATCAGCAACGACCTGAAGACCGGCTCGACCATTAGCATCAGGCAGGTCCGCTTCACCGTGATCGGAGTCGCCACCCAGCCGCAGGGCACTAGTCCGCCGGACGTCTACATCCCGCTAGCGCGCGCTCAGGCCATCGCGAGCGCTAACAAAGAAGGCGGCAGCCTGGCAGGCGACGTGACCCTGATCTACGTGGCCGCGGCTAGCGCCGCCGACGTCCCCGCGGTCCAGCATGAGATCTCCCGGCTGCTGCCCGCCGACACCGTGACCGCGGCGGGCAGCCTGGCCAGCGAGGTGACCGGGTCGCTGTCGGACGCCGCCAAACTGGCCAATGACCTCGGCCGGTGGGTCGCGGTGCTGGCGCTGATCGCCGCGTTCGCGGTGGCCTGCCTGCTAACGATGGCCGCGCTCGCCCGGCGGTCTGCCGAGTTCGGCACGCTGAAGGCGCTCGGCTGGCAGACCCGGCGGATCATCGCCCAGGTGCTCGCCGAGTCGGCAGCCATGGGCATGGCAGGCGCCGCGGCCGGGGTCGGCCTCGGCTTCGCGGGCGCGGCGATCATCGCCCTCGTCGCGCCGAACCTGTCCGCAGCCGTGCCATCGCAGGGCAGTGGGCTGCCGCAGACGATCAGGAACGCCGCCGGCGCGCCTTACCACGCAGTCTTGGTCCCGTTGTCGCCGTCGATCACCATCGGTGTGATCGTTCTGGCGGTGGTCCTGGCCCTGGCCGGCGGCCTGCTGGCCGGTTCGTTCGCGAGCTGGCGGATCGCCAGGCTCCACCCCGCCGACGCACTGACCCTGCTCTCATGACGTGGGCTCGGCCAACCATTCACGGACAGGAGAACAGCGGTGTACCAGCTGACAGGCGTGACCAAGCGCTACCCCAAGG
>JASIGS010000225.1 GCA_030052355.1 Streptosporangiaceae bacterium
ACTTCGAGCACACGGTCGCGATCACCGCGGACGGCCCGTGGGTGCTGACGGCGCAGGACGGCGGCGCCGCAGGCTTCGCCGCGCTGCGGGCGGGTCAGCTGGCGGGCGCTGCGACCGGGGCATCGTCTGCCGGGCAGAGCATGATCGGCGCGGCGAGCGGCAAGGCCGGCGGGGAGCAGGGCAATGGCATTTGACCCGAACATCCGGGCGTCGGACGCCGACCGGGACAGGACCGTCACGCTGCTGCGCGAGCACCTCGCGGCCGGCCGGCTGGACAACGTGGAGTTCGACGAGCGGATGGAAAGGGCGCTGGCCGCCAAGACCCTCGGCGAGCTCGACCAGCTCATGGCCGACCTGCCGGGTATCGACCTGTACCGGCTGCCGGATTCCAGGCTGACCCGTCAGCCGATGCAAGCTCTGCCGGCCCGTCGCCACCGGGAGGCCTGGCGGGCTGCGTGGGGCAGCTGGATCTCGGTCACCCTGCTGCTCTTCGTGATCTGGGCGCTCAGCGGCCATGGCTATCCGTGGCCACTGTGGGTGGCGGGCCCGTGGGCCGCGATCTTGATCGGGGACTCGGTGACTCGCGGTCGCCGGCGCGGGTCCCGGCAGCTAGGCTCGGGGCCGGGCGGCCGTGGCCAGCTTCCCGGGTCAGGACCCGGCGGCCCGGGTGACCCTCGCCAGCAGTAGCGGTCCTCGCCAGGAGTAGCGGCCCGCGCCACGCCGGGGCGGAATATCCGGGGCGGCTTGGTGGTTCTGCTACCCGTGCTGGTCCGAGTCGGGCCAGTTCGCGTTGCGAGGCTGCATGAAGTAGACTTGCCCCGGTCCTTAAGCTGCCGTCAGCGTGCGGAGGTGTGCCGCGCCGGGCGGCTGTAGGTCAGCCGGGCCTACTCTGACGGGCAAGCACAGCGTGGAAGCGCACGATATGCGCGCGGTAACGCGCTGGGCTCGCACGGAAGCATGAACCGGCCGGGCAAGGATCAGCCTCACGAACTTGCAGGCGCGACGGCAGGCTGGCGCAGGACGGCCAGCAGGCACAAAGCGACCAAGCACAAACGATCAAAGCACAGGACAAGCAGCGAAGCGCGGAGGGCATGGCCAAGAAAGACGGCGCCATCGAGATCGAGGGCACGGTAGTCGAGTCGCTGCCGAACGCCTTCTTCAGAGTGGAGTTGGACAACGGGCACAAAGTCCTGGCCCACATCAGCGGCAAGATGCGAATGCACTACATCCGGATTTTGCCGGATGACAGGGTCGTCGTGGAGCTGAGCCCCTACGACCTCAGTCGTGGGCGGATCGTCTACCGGTACAAGTAACAGCAAGCAGAGCGCGACGGTTAGCCGGCGCGCAACAGGGAGAGACCAGGCAAATGAAGGTCAAGCCGAGTGTGAAGAAGATCTGCAGCAAGTGCAGGATCATCCGCAGGCATGGCCGGGTCATGGTCATCTGCTCTGATCCGCGGCACAAGCAGCGTCAGGGCTGAGGACTGGCCCAGCGCGTGGGTCCGGGGTCGCCCCCGGGCTGACACAGCCAACTGAATAAGTACACGCACCGCAATCCGCAGCCGGCCAGCAGCCGGCTGCGGAGCACCCCCGGAGGAGGCCGGGGCCGCGTCCGGGCAGGGACGCGGGGCGGCGCGCAGGACCTCCGACAAGCACGAAGGAGAACTGCCCAGATGGCACGTCTAGTCGGCGTTGACCTACCGCGGGAGAAGCGGCTCGAGGTCGCGCTTACGTATATCTACGGCATCGGCCGCACCCGGGCGTTCGAGACGCTGGCGGGTACCGGGGTCAGCGGTGACACCCGGGTGCACCAGCTCAGCGACGACGACGTCATCAAGCTCAGGGACTGGATCGAGGCCAACTACAAGGTCGAAGGCGACCTGCGCCGCGAGGTGCAGGCCGACATCAGGCGCAAGGTCGAGATCGGGTGCTACCAGGGCATCCGGCACCGCCGAGGGCTGCCCGTGCACGGCCAGCGCACGCAGACGAACGCGCGCACCCGCAAGGGCAAGAAGAAGACAGTGGCCGGCAAGAAGAAGGCCGGCAAGAAGTAGTCCGCTGGCCGGTAGGGCCTGCCCGGCACTACCCACCAGTTGGTCCGACCACCTCCGCGAGTAAGGGAGCAGGATGCCTCCGAGGAGCCGCACCGGCGGCGTAAAGAAGGTCCGCCGGAAGGAACGCAAGAACATCGCGCACGGGCATGCGCACATCAAGAGCACGTTTAACAACACGATCGTGTCCATCACCGACCCGGGAGGCAGCGTTATCTCCTGGGCGTCGTCCGGGCAGGTCGGGTTCAAGGGCTCGCGCAAGTCCACGCCGTTCGCCGCCCAGATGGCCGCTGAGGCTGCCGCCCGGCGCGCCATGGAGCACGGCATGCGCAAGGTCGACGTCTTCGTGAAGGGTCCTGGCTCCGGCAGGGAAACCGCGATCAGGTCGCTGCAGGCGACCGGGCTAGAGGTCGGGTCCATCCAGGACGTCACCCCCGTTCCGCACAACGGCTGCCGCCCGCCCAAGCGGCGGCGGGTCTGAGGAGTTAGCACTACACAATGGCTCGATACACCGGTGCGGACTGCAAGCGCTGCCGCCGCGAGAAGACCAAGCTCTTCCTGAAGGGCGCCAAGTGTGACTCGCCCAAGTGCCCGATCGAGATCCGGCCGTACCCT
>JASIGS010000226.1 GCA_030052355.1 Streptosporangiaceae bacterium
GTGGGGTTGGCTGAGAAGTCCTTGCGGAGAAGCTCCAGATCCGCGGCAGCGAGCGTGCCATCCATATAGGCATCCCCTTTCCGGTCGTATCGGGCTCTCTGCCTTCAAGCTATCAGTGACCGGCGCCGGAAGGTTAGGTCCGAAGCGACACTGGTCAGGCTGGCAGGTTGGCGGTTGCCCAGGCGGAAAGGCCCTGAAGCACGGGGAGCAGGGCCTGGCCGGCCGGAGTCAGAGCGTACTCGACCGCCACCGGCGGCCCCTCGGTGACATGCCGCTGGACGAGGCCCGCCTCGGCGAGCCCGTGCAGCCGCTCCGACAGCACGGAGTCGCAGATGCCGCCGACGGATCGCTTCAGCTCGGCGAAGCCCAGCGGGCCGATGAGCAGGGTCGCCAGGATCACGCCGTTCCAGCGCTTGCCCAGGAACCCGAAGGCCCGGGTCAGCGCCGCGTCGCAGGCGCGCGGTTCGTGGTCCACGTCACATCCTCCCCCTATGGCTTCATTATAGCTATGTGGTAGCTTCTTTGAAGGCACTAGTTTTTTAGAAGCAACAAGGAGATCACAAGCTCATGACGGCTATCGCGGAAGGTACCACCCGGGAGGCTCTCGGCAGGCTCGACGAAGCTGGGCGGGCGATCCTGTTCACGGACGCCAGGACGGCGAACAACTTCGCGCCGATCCCGGTCACCGACGCCGAGCTCGCCGGGATCTGGGACCTGGCCAAGTGGCCGCCGACCGCGGCCAACACCCAGCCGCTGCGGGTGCTCTACGTGCGGACGCCGGAAGGGCGTGCCCGCCTGGTGCAGCACATGAGCGACGGCAACAAGGAGAAGACCGCCTCGGCGCCGGCCGTTGCCGTGCTCGCGGTCGACACCGAGTTCCACGAGCACATCCCCAATGTGTTCCCGTTCCGGCCAGAGCTGAAGGACGCGTACGCGGCCAATGAGGTCATGCGGAAGTCGACGATGCAGTTCGGCGGTGCCCTGCAGGCCGGCTACTTCCTGCTCGCGGTGCGCGCCCAGGGCCTGGCCGCTGGCCCGATGGCCGGCTTCGACGCAGACGCCGTCGACGCCGAGTTCTTCCCCGGTGGCCGGTGGAAGTCGATCCTCGTGGTCAACATCGGCCACCCCGGCACCGACCCGTGGTTCGACCGGCTGCCCCGGCTGGATCACGACGACGTCATCCGGTGGGCTTAGGCGGCGACTCGCAGCGACAAGGTCTAGGGGCCGGTATTTTCCGCTGGTTTCGCGGAAGACTCCGGTCCCTAAGCCGGGTTGGCCTTCTTGGCTCGGCTCGGGGCGACCCGCGGCGGCTCACCCGGCTGCTTCGGGTACACGGGCGGCCACGGAGCGTCCATCAGCCCGGCTGCCATGTCGCGCTCGTGCATGGCGAGGAACGGCTCGAGCGACTGCGGCGCGGCAGCCATGCCGAGCCACGGGTCGCCGAGCCGGTCCAGTCGCGACGGCACCGAGGCGATCGTGAACTGGTCGGGGTGGATGTCACCGACCTCGTCCCAGCTGACCGGCGCGGACACCTGCCCACCCGGCCTGGCCCGGACCGACCAGGCGCCGAACACGGTCTTGTGCGGCGCATTCTGGTTGAAGTCAACGAAGACCCGCTGGCCTCGTTCCTCCTTCCACCAGGCCGCCGTGATGAGGTCGGGGCGGCGCCGCTCCAGCTCGCGGGCGATCGCCACCGCGGCGCTGCGCACCTGGTAGGCGTCCCAGCGCGGGGCCAGCCGGATGTAAACGTGCAGGCCGCGGTTGCCGGTGGTCTTCGGGTAGCCGGCGACTCCCGCCTCGGCCAGCAGCGTCCGCAGCTCGGCCGCGGCCCGCTGGATGTGACTGAAATCCACGCCGGGCGTCGGGTCGAGGTCGATCCGCAGCTCGTCGGCGTGCTCGGGGTCGTCGGCCAGGTACGGCCAGACGTGGAAGCCGAGGCAGCCGAGGTTCACCGCCCAGAGCAGGTGATCGAGGTCGGCAGCCACCAGCGCCTGCGAGGTCGTGCCGTTGGGCGTCGCCACCACCGTGGTCTGCAGCCAGCTCGGCGCGTTCTTCGGGACCCGCTTCTGGAAGAACGACGGGCCGCCGGCCCCGTCAGGGAAGCGCTGCAGCAGAACCGGCCTGCCGCCGATGACCCGCAGCAGCGGCTCGCTGACCCTGGCGTAGTAATCAGCAAGATCGCCTTTGGTCTCGCCGCGCTCGGCGAAGTAGACCTTGTCACCCGAAGTGATCAGGTCGCGCATGAATCGATGCTAACGAGCCGCGAGCCGCAACCGGCGTAGCACGTCGTAACCGGCGAAGGGGTAGATGTACTCCCTGGCCACGACGAGCTCGCTGACCTGCAGCCGGGCGGCGAACTCGGCCGAGGACAGCCAGGTCAGCAGCCCGGCGGGATCGCGCAGCGGCCGTGCGTACCGCGCCAGCGTGGTGTGCACGATCTGCTGGCTGTTGGCTAGCCTGCCCGGCACTTTCAGTGCCGATCGCGCCGCGTTGCGGAAGCTGGTCAGCCAGTTCGGCTCATCGGCGATCGCTATGACGGCGGCCTTCGTCGCGACCACTTGCCGGTAGCGGAGCTGGAATGGCTCGGCCTGCGCGGCAAGCTTGGTCAGCTCCGCGAGCCACGCCGCGCCGCGCTCCCGCCAGAGTTCGTCTTTCGGCCTGTCGAACTCGTCGTACAGGCCGAGCAGGTTGACCGCCGTGATGTGCAGGCAGTCCGGGGGGAGCCGCAGCAGCCCTGGCTCGCGCTCGGTGACCTGATCCTGGATCGCAGCGAGCTCCGCGCGCCCGGCCAGGTCGGGTTCGACGAACACGTTGTAAGCCAGGCAGGGCAGTCCCCAGCGCTTGTCGATCTGAAGATCGTTGTCTAGCACGGCGGCGCAGTCCCTTGCCCGCACGGCCGCGGCTGCGGGGTGCTCAGGGACGATGGCTGACTGGCTCATACCGGGCATTGCATCACAGCAACGGCAGGTCGTGCTGCCGCGGAAGTCCGGGGGAGTCGACCGAGCTGTGACGTACCCGCACTATGGTGGGCTATCGCGAAAGTCCGAGAGCCTACTCAGGCGGAGACCAATGACCGATCCTGACCTCAGCCGCAGGCTAGATGAGATAGCAAGTCAGCCCAACGGCGGCGCCGCCGCCGCGGCGACCCTGCGCACGTGGTTGGACGGCGACCAGCCGTTCGTCAGCCGTGCTGAGCTGGGAAGATTCGCGGCGGAAGCGCCGGTCGGGCTGGTCGTGGACTCGTTTCGGGTCGACATCCCGTTTGGCACGGGCGGCAGGCGCGGCCGGGTGGGGATCGGGCCGAACCGGATCAACCCGCGGACTCTGGCGCTGACCGTCGCCGGGCACTGCGAGTTCCTCCGGCAGCAGGCGGCCGCGGATGACGCTGCCCCCAGCAAGCTCGTCGTGGTGGCGAACGACACCAGGGTGTTCACCGACATCAACCGGCTGCTGGAGTTCATGGGGCCTGACCTGTCGCTGCTCGGCACCAGTTCCCGCAGCCTGGCCCTGCTGGCCTGCCAGATCTACGCGGTGTACGGGTTCGAGACATGCATGACAGCGCCGAAGGACGCCGACGCGTACATGCCGACGCCGGAGTTGTCGTTCGCGATCCGTGAGCTGGGCGCGGCGGGCGGATTGAACGTCTCGGCCTCGCACAACCACCCGGACGACAACGGCTTCAAGGTCTACACGCCAACCGGCGGCCAGTACTGCCCGCCCGACGACTCCAACCTGGCCAGCGCCGTCGAGCAGGTGCAGCTTC
>JASIGS010000227.1 GCA_030052355.1 Streptosporangiaceae bacterium
GCACCTGGCGATGACCGGGGAGGTACAGCATCCGGCGCTCGGCCGGCTGGACATCGTCCGCAACGCGGTGCGCATGACCGGCGCGGCACCGACCGTCCGCACCCCGAGCCCCGATGCCGGCGACCACACCGCGGCGGTGCTGGCCGAGCTGGGCTACCCGCCCGCGGAGGTTGATAAGTTCCGCGCAGACGGGGTCATCTGACCCGAGCTTGATCAGGAAGGAAGGCATGACGTCATCGAGCGCGGGCCCGTCGAGCGCGGGCTCACCGAACGCAAGCCCACCGAACGCAAGCCCGCAGAACGCAGGCAGCGCGCGCTACGACACAGGCACCGACAAGCTCCTCGTGGAGCGGGCCGGCCCCGTCGCGGTGGTGACCTTCAGCAACCCGGCCAAGCGCAACGCCTTGTCCAGGGAGATTCGGGCCGCACTGCCTGCGGCGCTGTCGGCCCTGCAGGCGGACCCGGCGGTCCGGGTCGTGGTGGTCACCGGTGCCGGTGACAAGGCGTTCGCCTCCGGGGCCGACATCTCGGAGTTCGGCGCCCAGCGCACCGCCCCTGCCGCCCGCGCGCAGTACGACCGCGAGCAGGCGGCGCTGCTGGCCGCGTGGGCCGACCTGGACAAGCCTGTCATCGCGATGATCCGCGGCTTCTGCATGGGCGGCGGCCTGCTGACGGCGCTGCAGGCGGACATCCGCATCGCCTCCGACGACAGCCAGTTCGGCATCCCCGCCGCCCGGCTCGGACTCGGCTACGGCTTCTCCGGCGTCACCACGCTGATGGGTCTGGTCGGTCCGGCATGGACCGCCGAGATCCTGTTCTCGGCGCGGCGCTTCGGTGCGACCGAGGCGCTCCAGATGGGCCTGGTGAACCGCGTCGTGCCCGCTGCCGAGCTGCGTGATCAGGTCATGACCCTGGCACAGGGCATCGCCGGCAACGCTCCGCTGACGGTGGCTGCGGCCAAGGCCGCGATCCGCGAGGCCCGCCGGCCGCCCGAGCTGCGCGACCTGCGCAGGGTCGAGGCCATGGTCGAGGCCTGCTTCCAGTCGGAGGACTACCGCGAAGGCCAGCGGGCGTTCGCCGAGAAGCGCCCGCCAGCCTTCACCGGCCGCTGACGCTTCTCAGTGGCTCCCTGGCCGTGGCGGCAGCGGCTGCCTTCTCATGGACGGCCTGTCCGCCAGCAGGTCGTGCGGATCGGTCTTGGGCGACCTCGCCAGCGCCTGCAGCGCCATCTCGACCGCCGTCTCCAGCTGGGTGTCGCGCCCGGACGCCCAGTCGTCGGGGCTGATCAGCACCTCCACATCGGGGTCGACGCCGTGGTTCTCCACGCCGATGCCGTAGCCGTCGAAGAAGAACGGGTAGCGCGGCACCGTCATGAGGGTCCCGTCCACCAGTTCGTGCGCGCCGTCGATGCCGATGACTCCGCCCCACGTCCTGGCGCCGACGACCGGCGCCAGCTTGAGGATCTTGATGGCCGCGGTCACGATGTCGCCGTCCGAGCCGGCCTGCTCGTCGGAGAGCGCCACCATCGGGCCGCGCGGCGCGTCCTCCGGGTAGCTGACCGGCTCGATGCCGCGCGGCAGGTTCCAGCCGATGATCCGGCGGGCGAGCTTCTCGATGACGAGTTGCGAGGTGTGCCCGCCGCGGTTGCCCCGCACGTCCACCACCAGGCCGTCCATCGTCATCTCGGTGTGCAGGTCACGGTGGAAGTCAGCCCAGCCCTCGCCGACCATGTCGGGGATGTGCAGGTAACCCAGCCGTCCCCCGCCCAGCTTGCGCACCTCGGCGCGCTTGCGCGCCACCCAGTCGTGGTAGCGCAACTTGGTCTCGCTGCGCAGCGGCGTCACCACCACGCGGCGCTGGTCACCGCCGGACCCGCTGGCCACCGTCAGCTCCACCGGCTTGCCGACCGCACCGACCAGCAGCGGCCCAGGTCCCGCCGGGCCGACGGGCTGGCCGTCAACCGCGAGCAGCCGATCACCCTCCCGCACCTGCGACCCGGGCGCCGCCAGCGGCGAAGAGGCCCTGGGGTCTGACGACTCTCCGGGGATGATCCTGGCCACGGTCCAGGCGCCGTCGCCATCGCGCTCTAGGTCAGCGCCGAGCAAGCCGACGGCGGCGGCCCGCCCGTTGCCCTGATCGCCCGAGCCCGACCAGACGTAGGCGTGCGAGGTGCCGAGCTCGCCGAAGGTTTCCCAGAGCACGTCGGCGAAGTCGGTGTTGCTGGCGATGCGCTCCACCAGCGGCCGGTAATCGGCGAGCACACCCGCCCAGTCCACGCCTGCCATGTCGGGCACCCAGAAGTCGTGTGCCATCCACCGGCCCGCCTCGTCGAAGGCGTGGCGCCACAGCGCCACCGGGTCGGCCAGGAACCGGGCGCGGGAGGTATCCACCTGCACCTTGTCGTCCGGGTTGTCGGGATCAGCTGGCCGGTCCGCTGGCACCACCAGGAGGCTGTTGCCATCCTTCACCACGAGCCGGGTCCCGTCGCCGCTGGCCTCGAACCAGTCGACCTCGTCCTGCAGCACCCTGACGCTCTGCTTGCGGAGGTCGAACCGCTCAAGCGCTGGCCGTTCCCTGTCGTCGGTCAGGCGCGCGCCGCCCATGCCGAGCGTGCCGGCCACCGGTTCGCGCAGCCAGGCCAGGCCGCCCTTGACCGAGCGCAGCCGCGAGTAGCGGGCCTCCGGCACCGGCAGCGCGACCACCCGGGAGGGCATCTGCTCGGGGTCCACGCGGACCTCGGGCACATCCTTCTTGGCCGCCCCATCGTCATCGCTCTTCGCCGCGCCGTCGTGGTTACCTGATCCGTCGTGCCCGGCCTTCTCGCGCCCGGCCGACTCACCGATCGGGCGCCCGCCGGACATGGGCGCGAAAGGCGACGGTGTCGATGCCGCCAGCGGCAGCAGGTAGGGCCGTGCGCCGTAGGGAAAGGACAGGTCGAAGAAGTGCGCGTCGTAGACCGGGTCGAAGTTCCGCTTGGAAAGGAACGCCAGGTACCGGCCGTCGTCGGCAAAGACCACGTCGGTGTCGGAAAACCTGCCGTCGGTCGCGTCGTACACGGCACGGTCGGCGACCCGGACGATCCTGATCTTGCGCAGGTTTCCTTCCCCGGCGGACTCCACCGGCTGCGACCAGGCCAGCCAGGCCGAATCGGGTGACCAGGCCAGGTGCCGCATCTCGCCGTTGCCGGACTGCGCGATGTCGGTCACCTCGCCGGTGTCCGCGGCGACGAGCCGCAGGTTGCCGTCCCTGGCCGCGACCGCGATGCTGCGTCCGTCGGGCGCGGCGGCCATGCTCGCCACCGTGCCGATGGCGCCGGACGCCAGGCGCCGTGGTGCGGTGCTTGCGTCCGTCGCGGCCGCGCTGCCTCCCGGCGCGGGGCCGGCACCGCCATCGGTGCTGGCGATTTGCAGCGCGTCCGGACCGTCGGCGTCGGTCACCCAGACCGCCAGGCCGCCTGTCCCCAGCACTTGCGGCAGGCGAGCCCTGGCCCCGGGCGTGACGTCCAGTGCCCTGGCCGGGCCGTCCCGGTGGGTCAGCCAGTGCACGGTCCCCCGGACCTCGACGGCGCTGGCCTGGCCTGTCTCATCGCAGGCCAGGCTGCCGATGTGGTCCGCGGCGGAGATCAGCCGCGGCGAGCGCCCAGCGGCCGCAGACGCGAGGCTGATGTCCAGCGGCCGCGGCGCTGGCGCGTCCAGCCCGTCGAGCAGCCACAGCTCGCCACGGCAGTTGTAGACGATCCGGTGGCCATCGGTGCTCGCCTCCCGCGCGTACGGACCGTCGTGATCGGTGTGCCGCCGCAGGTCGCCACC
>JASIGS010000228.1 GCA_030052355.1 Streptosporangiaceae bacterium
GTCCATCAGCGCGCTGTCGACCCGAACCGGCGCACCGGCGACCACCGCCAGCGTCAGCCCTTGGTCAAGGCGAGCCGCGACGTCAACTGCACCGAGCTCGATCCGTGCCGCGCAGGTGTCCGCGTTCACTTCCCCGGGATCGGCCGTGACAGGGTAGATCTCCACGCCGGTGACGCTCCCGCCCGCCGCGCCTGCCAGCCTGACGGCGAGTTCCTCGGGAACCCGGGCCGTCGTCCAGATGTCGTCAGCGGGCCGGTCGAGCAGTTCCTGGATCGAGATGTCACCCGGGCTCCTCCGCCGCACCCAGGCCGGCAGGGCCCGGTGCCCGGCATCGTCGGCGAGCACGACGAGATGACCGGGCACGCGCCGCCCGCGGTGCCCCTGCTCGGCGGTCAGCGCCGGTCCGAACCCCGGCTCCGCATAAGCGATGCGGACCTCGACAGCGTTCACACCGTCTAGTGTCTGCCGGGCCCTCCGGCGTTACCGTCGCAGCTGAGTTGCGCATGAGCACCGGCTTCGAGCGCTCGACTAATATCTTGGTTTCCACTATTACCTTGCACGGCGGCCAAACCCCTAGAACGGCTGCACCTGGCTGCCGGTCAGCTGGTCCCAGCGGAGAAGGGAAGTCACCGTTGGCCTCTTCGCGCAAGCGCTCAGGAACGTCCGACCGGTCAGCGCACGTCAGCCGCCGCTGAGGCGCTGCAGGCGCGCTTCCCGCCGGGTTGCGCATGATGGTCACATGGCCCGGTTCCCCGGCAACTATGTCCGGCGAAGCCGGCCGTCGACCGTGGCCAGATCCTCGCCTAGGTCGTGCAGCAACGCGGTGCACTCGTCGCGGGCCTTCCTGCCGCGGTGGCCCAAGACCACCAGCGCATCTGCGATCCCCTGGACGGCCTGCTCAACCGCGGCGGCGGCGGCGTCCATGGCCTCCGCGCGTCTGCGCTCCGCCTGGGCCGCAGGGTCGTCCCCCGTCCAGCCGCAGTGGGCACATTTGTATCCCAGCAGTCTCGGCGTCTGGTAGACCGGCTCCGCCGCGCTTCCGCAGCCGGCACAGATGAGGTCGTTCCCCTCGGGCTGAGCCACTCGCGCGCCCGAGCGGACCCGTTCGGCCTCGGTAATGCCGGCCACCACATGGTCAAGCTCAGCGTGGCAGCGCAGCACCGCGTCGTCATCCCCCGCCTGGTCGGCCTGGTCCAGCCTGACCAGCACCTCGGCTTGCAGTCTCGCGAGCTGGAGCTCATCCGCCAGCGCACGCCTTAGCGCGCGGTGCTGTTCCAGGTAGTCGTCGGTCAGCGCCGTGTGGCGATTCTGGCGTGGCACGGCCGATGCACCCTCTCGTCGCTTCGCTAATTCTGGGCAGTAAGCGTGACATCGGAGCCTTGACGAAACCTGTAAGAGATCGGTCGACATGCCAAAAGTCCGTCAGCCTGGGCCAGTGGGAGTAGACGGCGGGTCCGCATCGAGGTCGGCCTCGGCGAGCAGGCGGGGACTAGCAGCGGGGTCGCGCAACAGGGCAGCGACCAGGTGGCGAGCCTCCCACCGGCCCGCGGCCCAGGCCAGCCCGCACGCGAGCCCGCCGATTGCAGCCGCGTGCACGTCGCCCGCCGTGTAGCGCCAGGGCACTTCGACGCCGTCCACGACGAGCCGCTCATGCGCGTAGTACGCCGCAGGCGCGTCCGGCAGAACCGCTCGCGCGATCGCCGGTACCTCAGCGCGCTGCGGTACCGACTCGACCTGGCCGGTTACTTCCTCCGAGGCCAACGGAAGGTCGAGCAAGTCGGCGAGCTGGGGCGCCAGCTCGTAAGGTGCCAGCACCAGGGGTTGACCAGCCACGAGCGGCCAGAGGTCAGGCGCGTCGAGGACCAGGGCTTCGGCGGCATCAGCGACGACAACCTCGTTCCTGCGCACGGCGCGCACCCGGGCCGGGGGCTCGACGTCGGCCACTGCAGACAGCGCGATCCACAGCGCCCGCAGCTGCTCCCGCGTGACCGACCGCGCAGGGTCAGCGAGCCGGGTGAGCAGCTCGTCCGCGCCGCCCGGCTCGGCGAGCAGTTCCGCGAGCGAGGCGCGGACCCCGAGCGCGCGGGCGAACTCCGCGTCCGCGGGGAGTTCTGCCTCGTCATAGAGGCCTGCGAGCAGCGGATCGGCTTGCGCGGCGCGTATCTCGCCAGGCCTGCGCCCGCCGAGGACCGGATGACTGCGCAGCCACCAGCTGGTGTACGACGGCACATCCGCGTAGCGGCCGTCGGCGAGCAGCACCCTGGTTGGCTCGATAAGGGCCGTCCGCAATGACGGTGCTGCCAGCAGCTTCAGTGCCAGCGGCCAGCGCTGCGGGTCGACGAGCTCAAGATCGCGGACGGCAAGCAGCTCTGGCGCCACCAGCGGTACGCCGCCGGGTGCAAGCCGGGCGCGCACTTCGGCGGCCCACTCCGCGGCGCCGTCCAGATCGAGGTCGGGGGCGTCAATGACGACGTCCTCGGAAACCAGCAGGCTGAACGACGACAGCACGCCGACTGCCTGAAGCGTGTCCGCGCCGTACCGCTCCAGCATCGCCGGGCTGACAGTGCCGAACGGGGCGTCTGAACCGAACACCCCTGCCAGCGGGCCGCCCGGCAGCAGAAGCTCATCTGCCGGGTACCACTCTCCGTCGGCGCCGGGCAGCGCCAGGTCAGCGAGCCAGGGGTGGTCGCCCGGCCGCAGGCGCGCTGCTGCGACGAGACTGAGTACGGCATCCGCGATCGGCGCCGGATCCTCCTCGTCGTAGGACGCTTCGACAGCCGCGCGCACCGCTGGGTCGGCAAGGACACCCTGTGGCGTGGCCTCGACCGCGCCCAGCCGCGCCAGGAACGGATGCACCGCGGCGGACTCAACGACCCGGAAGCCGAGCGCCGTCAGCGCCTCCGCGTGTTCCAGCGCCGGGCCGGGCAGCAGGAGCCCGCGGGGGCCCCGGACCAGCCGGCCGTCTGCCAGCGGTACGGGCATCGCCCCGAGCTCACCGAGCTCGGCTGGTTGTGCGGCGTCGAGCACCTCATACAGGTCCCGCCACCACGCGGGATCGCGATCGAGGGAAGCTAGCATGTCGGCGAGCTCCGCCAGCCGCAGCCGCCGGACCCCGAGTACCGCGAGGGCCGGATGCCGGGCCGGGCCGGCGATCAGGTCTGGCAGTACCGGCGCGATGCTGTCGGTCAGCCGCGGCATGCTCGCGTCCAGGACCACCGCATCGTCCGGCCGGACCCGCCGGCCGGTCGCGTCGGCTGCCGGAAGGAACGCGGTGTGGGGCAGCAGCCGCAGGATCCTGTCGCGCAGCTGCGCGTCCAGCTCGCCCTGCGCGACTGGAGACGGGACCAGATCGAGCAGGCCGGCTCCGGGCGCCAGGCCGGGCAGCAGCCGGACGTACACCTCGGCGGCCTGGTCGAGCAGGAAATCGGTGAGCGGGCCCGGGGCAACGTGACGGCGGTCCGGACTGAGCGGGAACGAGGCGATCAGCAACGCCGGGAGCCCGAGCCGCTCGTCGGTAGGCGTCGGCGAGTGGACGACGGCGCTCACCCCGGGAGGCAGGCTGCCGGCGGGCAGATCGCGGTCATCACTGTCCGCCGCAAGAGGCACGGCCCAGCGCACGGACCAGGACGGGCGCGCCCTCTCCTCGGCGGGGCGGTCGGCCAGCAGCCGTCTACCGGTCCGGCCCGCTGCGCCTGACGTACGCCATCTGCTGACCGCACCGTCGACGGTGATGGTGGCGCCTTCGCCGTCATGCGTGGCGGTGAGCAGCCGGGTCGTGCCATTGACCTCGATCTCGATGTCGGCGAGAGCGGGCAGGGCAAGCATGATCGCGGGTCCGGTCTCCGCGAGCAGCCGTTCAACCAGCAGGATGGCTGCGTCGTCCCGCAGCGGCAGCCTCACCGCTGTCGCGAAGCCCTCGGGAGGAACGCCCGTTGCGGCAAACGGCAGACGCAGCACCGGGAGCTGACCTGACCGACGGGCGAGTTCCACGGCCACGCCGGGTATCTCCCGGACGAGGTCGCCGGCTGCGATGCGCGACCACGCGACGGCGCCAGTCAGCGACGCGATGTGCGGCTCGTCGCTCACCGCCGCGGCGGCAGCGAAGCCTACGCCGAACCTGCCGACGATGGCCCGGCTTGTGTCCCGGTCCGTGCCTTCCGCGGGCTCCCGTTT
>JASIGS010000229.1 GCA_030052355.1 Streptosporangiaceae bacterium
GGCCGTGTCCGCGACCTGCCTGGCGTGCGCTACAAGGTCATCCGCGGCTCCCTGGACACCCAGGGCGTCCGCAACCGGAAGCAGGCACGCAGCCGCTACGGCGCGAAGAAGGAGAAGAGCTGACATGCCGCGCAAGGGTCCCGCGACGAAGCGGCAGCTGGTGACCGACCCGGTCTACGGCTCGCCGCTGGTGACCGCGCTCGTCAACAAGGTGCTCAAGAACGGCAAGCGGTCGCTCGCCGAGCGCATCGTCTACGGTGCGCTGGAAGGCTGCCGCGACAAGACGGGGAACGACCCCGTCGTGACGCTCAAGCGTGCGCTCGACAACGTCAAGCCGACGCTCGAGGTCCGCAGCCGCCGGGTCGGCGGTGCGACCTACCAGGTGCCGGTCGAGGTGCGGGCGTCAAGGAGCACCACACTGGCGCTGCGCTGGCTGATCATGTACTCCCGCCAGCGCCGCGAGAAGACCATGACCGAGCGGCTCATGAACGAGCTGCTGGACGCGAGCAACGGACTCGGTGCGAGCGTCAAGCGCCGCGAGGACACACACAAGATGGCCGAGTCCAACAAGGCTTTCGCTCACTACCGCTGGTAGCGAGCTCCCGCAACTAGTCAGGATCGAGGATCAGTAGCCGTGGCCGCGACACAGACCGCCACCGAACTCGCCAGTGTGCGCAACATCGGCATCATGGCGCACATCGACGCGGGTAAGACCACGACCACCGAGCGGATCTTGTTCTACACCGGAATCAACTACAAGATCGGCGAGGTCCACGAGGGCGCCGCCACCATGGACTGGATGGAGCAGGAGCAGGAGCGCGGCATCACGATCACGTCGGCCGCGACGACCACCATGTGGCGCGACCACACCATCAACATCATCGACACGCCCGGCCACGTCGACTTCACCGTCGAGGTCGAGCGCTCGCTGCGCGTTCTCGACGGCGCCGTCGCGGTGTTCGACGGAGTGGCCGGCGTTGAGCCGCAGTCCGAGACGGTCTGGCGCCAGGCCGACCGGTACGGTGTGCCGCGGATCTGCTTCGTGAACAAGATGGACCGGGTCGGCGCCGAGTTCCACCGCTGCGTGGACATGATCAGCGACCGGCTCGGCGCTACGCCGCTGCCGATCCAGCTGCCGTGGGGCGTCGAGTCCGACTTCCGCGGTGTGATCGACCTGGTCCGGATGCGCGCGCTGCTCTGGCAGACGGAGGGCAAGGGCGACAAGTACGACGTCGTCAGCATCCCCGACGATCACCTCGAGGCCGCCCGCGACTGGCACGACAAGCTCATCGAGCGAATCTCCGAGAACGACGAGGAGATGATGGAGCTTTATCTCGATGGGAACGAGCCAGACGCCGAGCAGCTCATCGCCGCGATCCGCCGGGCCACGATCTCGGGTCACCTCACGCCGGTGCTGTGCGGCAGCGCGTTCAAGAACAAGGGCGTGCAGCCGATGCTGGACGCGATCGTGGACTTCCTGCCGAGTCCGGTGGACATCCCGTCCATCAAGGGCCACGCGGTCGGTGACGAGTCGATGGTCATCGAGCGGCACGCCGACGTGACCGAGCCGTTCGCCGCGCTGGCCTTCAAGATCATGTCGGACCAGCACCTGGGCAAGCTGACCTACATCAGGATCTACTCCGGCACGCTGAACGCCGGCTCCCAGGTACTGAACTCGACAAAGGGCCGCCGGGAGCGGATCGGCAAGATCTACCAGATGCACGCGAACAAGCGCGAGGAGCGCCCGACCGCGCACGCTGGCCAGATCGTGGCCGTGATGGGGCTCAAGGACACCACGACCGGCGACACGCTGAGCGACACGTCGAACCAGGTGATCCTGGAGTCGATGACGTTCCCCGCCCCGGTCATCAACGTGGCGATCGAGCCGAAGACGAAGGGCGACCAGGACAAGCTCGGCACCGCTATCCAGCGGCTCGCCGAGGAGGACCCGACGTTCCAGGTCCGCACCGACGAGGAGACCGGGCAGACCATCATCTCCGGCATGGGCGAGCTGCACCTCGAAGTGCTGGTCGACCGCATGCGCAGGGAGTTCAAGGTCGAGGCCAACATCGGCCGGCCGCAGGTGGCCTACCGCGAGACCGTCACCAAGAAGGTCGAGAAGGTCGAGTACACCCACAAGAAGCAGACCGGCGGCGCCGGCCAGTTCGGCCGGGTGGTCATCAACCTTGAGCCGACCGGCGGCGACGGTGGCGGCTACGAGTTCGAGAACAAGGTCACCGGCGGCCGCGTGCCGCGCGAGTACATCCCGTCGGTGGACGCGGGCTGTCAGGAGGCCGCCGAGTTCGGCGTGCTCGCCGGATACCCGATGGTGGACCTCAAGGTCACGCTGACCGACGGTGCCTACCACGAGGTTGACTCCTCCGAGCTCGCCTTCAAGATCGCCGGATCGATGGCGTTCAAGAAGGCGGCCGCGCTGGCCAGCCCGGTCCTGCTCGAACCGCTCATGGCGGTCGAGGTCAGGACGCCTGACGACTACATGGGCGAGGTCATCGGCGACCTCAACAGCCGCCGCGGCCAGATCCAGGCCATGGAGGAGCGGTCGGGGGTGCGGGTCGTCCGGGCCCTTGTGCCGCTGTCGGAGATGTTCGGCTACGTGGGAGACCTGCGGAGCCGCACCCAGGGCAGGGCGGACTACTCGATGCAGTTCGACTCGTACGCCGAAGTCCCGCCCAGCATCGCGAAGGAGATCATCGCCAAAGCGCGCGGTGAGTAGCCGGAATCTGAGACCAACGAAGCAGAGCGCGTGAGCGCCTGGCCCCGCGGAGGCGGGGAAACGATCGCAACGAGGAGACACCAGTGGCGAAGGCCAAGTTCGAGCGGACCAAGCCGCACGTCAACATCGGCACCATCGGTCATATCGACCACGGCAAGACGACGCTGACCGCGGCGATCACCAAGGTGCTGCACGACAAGTACCCGAACCTCAATCCCTTCTACGCGTTCGATCAGATCGATAACGCGAAGGAGGAGAAGGAGCGCGGGATCACCATCTCCATCTCGCACGTGGAGTACCAGACCGACAAGCGTCACTACGCGCACGTCGACTGCCCCGGTCACGCCGACTACATCAAGAACATGATTACGGGTGCCGCCCAGATGGACGGCGCGATCCTGGTCGTGGCGGCCACCGACGGCCCGATGCCGCAGACCCGCGAGCACGTGCTGCTGGCCCGCCAGGTCGGCGTGCCGTACATCGTGGTCGCGCTGAACAAGGCCGACATGGTCGACGACGAGGAGATCCTGGAGCTCGTCGAGCTCGAGGTACGCGAGCTGCTGACCACCTATGAGTTCCCCGGCGACGACGTGCCGGTGATCCGGGTGTCCGCGCTGAAGGCGCTCGAGGGCGACAGCGAGTGGGGCGACAAGGTCGCCGAGCTGCTCGAGGCCTGCGACGACAACATCCCCGAGCCGGTCAGGGACGTCGAGAGGCCGTTCCTGATGCCGATCGAGGACGTGTTCTCGATCACCGGCCGCGGCACCGTGGTGACCGGCCGGATCGAGCGTGGCAAGATCCACACCAGCGACGAGGTCGAGATCATCGGCATCAAGCCGAAGTCGAGCAAGACCACGGTCACTGGCGTCGAGATGTTCCACAAGATCCTCGACGAGGGCCAGGCTGGCGACAACGCTGGCCTGCTGCTGCGCGGCACCAAGCGCGAGGACGTTGAGCGCGGCCAGGTCGTGATCAAGCCGGGCACCAACACCCCGCACACCGAGTTCGAGGCTCAGGTCTACATCCTGTCCAAGGACGAGGGCGGCCGGCACACGCCGTTCTTCAACAACTACCGGCCGCAGTTCTACTTCCGCACCACCGACGTGACCGGCGTGGTGCACCTGCCGGAAGGCACCGAGATGGTGCTGCCCGGTGACAACACCGAAATGAAGATCGACCTGATCCAGCCGATCGCCATGGAAGAGGGCCTGAAGTTCGCCATCCGCGAGGGTGGCCGGACTGTCGGGGCTGGTCGGGTAACCAAGATCATTAAGTAGGGGACGACGCGGACCTGGCATGATCCCGGTCCTGCACTGAGAACGTGCTGGACCGGGCCAGCCAGGCCCGTTACGTCAGGCGGCACGTGGTGAATCCACGGGCAGCGAAGCGGTACAGGCAGACAGCACCGGTCTTCCGGGCTAAGAGTACGTAAGGGAACTGAGGCCCCAGATGGCGGGACAGAAGATCCGCATCCGGCTCAAGG
>JASIGS010000230.1 GCA_030052355.1 Streptosporangiaceae bacterium
ATTTCGACCAGATCGACGCGAGCCGCACCCCGTAGCACCGGAGGACCCCATGGAGGCGACGTTGAAGATCACCGAGACGTTGCCCGAGGGAGCTACGGATAACGACTATTTCGAGGCGGGTGTCGGAGGTCAAGTCATACCCGGCTCGGGAGGAAATCCGAACACCGCGAGCAGGCCGGGATTTCCGAACGAGGTAACCCGGCTGATCCCGCGGTCGGTCACGGTCAGCACGCAGACGCCGTAGGGCTGCAGCTGCCCGTCAGCATCCCGCGCGTATACCGCCGCGGCGGGCTGGCCGTTGGCGCCGGTGGCCAGCATCCGCCAGTCGCCTGCGGCGCCGAGGACGCGGTCGCGCAGGAACGGGATGCAGGCACGGCGGCCCGAGAACCAGGAACGCAGCGGCGTCGCCTCCAAGATGACGTCCTCGACCAGCAGCCGCTCGAGGGCAGCGGCGTCGGCGTTCTCGAACGCGGCGATGTACTCATCTAGTAGCGCCCGCGCCTGCGGTATGTCCGGCTCGGTGATCTGATCAGCCGCGGGGGCTACTTCCTCCAGCCGGGCCCGGGCCCGCTGCAGCGCGCTCTTTACTGACGCCGTCGTCGTGTCGAGCATGACCGCGATCTGCGCGGCGGGAAACTCGAGCACGTCGCGCAAGACGAGCACGGCGCGCTGCCGGGGCGGCAGATACTGCAGGCTCGCGATGAGTGCCAGCCGCAGGCTCTCGCGGGTGGTGACGATGACCGCCGGGTCGGCCGTCTCCGGGATCGCCAGCGTGTCCGGGACCGGGTCGAGCCACGCGACGTCCGGTCCGGCGTCCTCCGGCCACACCGCCGGATCCGGCTCCGCATCGTAGAGTCCCGACGGCAGCACCCGGCGATCGCGACGGGACAGCGCCGTGAGGCACGCATTGGTAGCGATCTGGTACAGCCACGTGCGCACCGAGGACCGGCCCTCGAAGCTGTCGTACGAGCGCCAGGCGCGCAGGTACGTCTCCTGGACCAGGTCCTCGGCGTCCGCGACCGACCCGAGCATCCGATAGCAGTGCGCGAACAGCTCGCGCCGGAACGGCTCCGTGTCCCGGCCGAACGCCGCGCTATCCGGCATCAGTCACACCGGCCGGCCGAGATAGGCAGCGAGCTGGTCCGCGGGCCCGGCCCCGGCCGGCGCGGGCGCGATGGGCCCGAACGGGGCCTGCCCGTCCGGCCCGCGGAGATCGTCAGTGATCGCCAGCCGTGCCGAGGCGAGCAGCTCGGTCGCCAGCTCGGGGTCCAGGTCGCCCGGGTAGCCGATGGCGCGGGCCAGGTCCCAGCCGTGAGCGAACTGGTCGAGGGCCGCCATGCTCCGCACGGCTGCGCCAGGGAACTCGCCGAACGGCAGCCGGATCATCCGGCCGAGCACGCCATCGGCCTCGAACGCCGCCGCCGCAACCCGCGCGCTCTCCTCGTAGGCGGCGACGAAGTCACCGGCCGTGTAGTCCGCGTCAGTGGGCTCGCTAGCGCCGCTGACGACACCGGCCCACCAGCGGGCCGTGTCGGTGAAGTGGTTGATCAGCGCGCGAACATCCCAGGATGCGCACGGCGTGGGTGCGTCCAGGTCGCCGGGCTGCACTTTCTGAAGGACTGCCATGGTGCTGCTCAGGGCTCTATCCAGTTCGGTCACGTGCTCGCTCCTGATTCTCTCGCTTGCAAAGGCCGTCAATCAGGTAGACCTGGCCGCCCGGCGAAAGGAATCGGTACCTGCGATGGCCTACGGCCACTCCCGACTGAACCCGGCCGGGAGTCGGCGGTCACTGGCAGCTATCGGGGATGGGCCGTGCGGCCGTCGCTTGACCGCTTGCCCACCAGAGCTTCATGGACGGGGCCGGAGCTTGAAGATCAGAATGCCGAGGTACTTGTTCATCCAAGCCTGCTTGTGCGGGTAGCGGCGTCGGGCGTCCTCGGATAGTTGAGGCTCGCTCGCAGTCTCAATCCACAGCCCCGCCGCACTGAACACGTTGATCAGATCGGAGATGGTGTAAGTGCGTTTTGTGAGGGCGACCTGGTCGTTCCAGCCGGTGCGGTACGTATAAGGAGCAGCGGAGAAGTACTCCTCGCCCAGCGAGGTCCCATTCTGTTCGGCCCGTTCGACGGCATACCGGATCGGCTGGGTCCTGGTCAGCAGGATGAATCCGTCGTCGGCCAGCATCCCTCTCGCTGCCTGCAGGGTGCGGACTGGATCCTTCGCGTAGCCGAAAGACTGCAGGAACAAGATCCGATCGAACGTCCGGCCGGCAAGCCCGGGCACCGAATCCAGGTCGGAGAGATCGCCTCGGATGAATTCCAAGTCGGGCGTCTGGGCGGTGAGGAAGTTGCCGCTGATATCGACACCGACAGAGGCGGTAGCACCGTCTCGAACCAGCTCAGTGAGCTTGCCACCGTTGCCGCAACCGACATCGAGCACCGACAGTCCGGTGACATTACCCAGAAGGTCTCGCTGGGCCGGCCACTCGACTAGACGATCTAGCGAATCCTCCCTGGCTCGGGCCCGCTCGTAGTCCGGAGCGAGGTCTAGCCATGCCTGGCTCGAGTCCGCACCGTCGGCCCTGTGAGAGCTCGTCGCCTTCTGAGAGTCTTTTGACAGCGCCACGGAACAGAACATAGTCGTTGGCATCGAAGTTCGGACTCGGTGCTTGGTGGCCCCGCTCCGGGCAGGCCGCGACCCTGGGTGATGCGCCAGTGATCCGCCCTCAGTGCTTCTCTTCCTTCGGCGGCCGCCGCCGGACGCTGACCTCGCCCATGATGGCCAGGCCGGTCACGATTATGACCGGCGCCCCAGCCTGACCGGGGCCGGAGGTGCGGCGACCGCTAAAGATGCCCATGATGCCGAGCCCGCGCGCATGTACCTCAGCGTCTTTCGGCACTATGACGTCGATGCCACCCATGAGCGCGAACGCTGTAACCCGGGTGATCGGCTCAGTGAAACTCGCATCACGCATGTTGATGGCGCCGTAGCCCATGAAGACCAGCCCGGTGAACCACCGCGGCACCACCCAGCGGCCGCCCCGGCCGAATCCACTCATCACCGCGATCCCAAACCGCGAGGTCGGCTTGCCCGCAGGCCGCTGAGCCGGGAGCCGTCCGCTGACCGGGTCGGGAAGCTGACCGACGGGAAGGTCCTCGGTCAGCTTCTCCAGCTCGGCATAAGTCTTTGCCGCGTGCGTGGCCTCCAGACGCTGGTCAAGCTCCTCCAAGGTGAGCCGACCATCGCCGGTAGCCTGCCGGAGCGCGTCGACCACCAGCTCCCGATCGGCGTCGGAGGCCCGGACCTGACCGTGACGACGCGGATCGTCGCCCGACATGGCGGGACTCGGCATGCGGCCAGCGTAACGCGCAAGGGCGGCCGGGACTCTGCGCTCGTTCGCCGGTGGCCATTCAGACGCCTCTTGGTTTTGCTGCCACACGACATCCTGAATGCGCATGCCCGTCCACCACCGGGCACCGTTCACGACTCTCGCACTGTCAGCAGGCTGTGGCCGTAGATAGAGTCGGGCCCCACCCGGCCCACTTCGCGGAACTCGAGCTTCTGAAGGACCCGTCGCGAGGCGACATTCCAGTCCCAGACCCCGGCCCACAACCGCCGGTAGCCCGCTTCGCTCGCCCATGTGACCACGGCCCGACCTGCTTCAGTTGCGTAACCGCAGCCGTGAGCCGCACGCAGCAACTCGTAGGCCAGCTCAGGCTCGTCAGGCGAGCCGTTCCCGTGAATGGTCAGCCCGCAATACCCGATGACGTCGGCCGTGCCTTTCCGCTCCACCGCCAGAATCCCTGGACCTGACTCCTCGCGCTCTGCGCGTATCCGCGCTGCGATGTCCTCTACGGTGGGCCGGCCATCGGAGTCTATCCGCCGATGCGGCGGCACCCGGAGATCCCGCTCAGTCCACAACTGGCGATAGATGGCGGCCTCGCCCACTGTGCGACGCCGAAGGATGAGGCGATCAGTCTCCAGGGTGTCCAGCACGCGCACCGGCGACATGCTGGCATTGTGTCAGGTCGGATACGACTTGCGACTACCGGTCTCGACCTGTCCTCACCCGCGGCGGGTTATCCCGCTGACCACCCAGATCCGACCGAGGGCGCTGCAATACAGGGCCACAATCACGAGGACCAGGGCGCGTTGCAGCGCGGAGCTCTGGCTGTTCACCAGGAGCGCCACGGCGAGGCCGAGCTGCAGCGGGTAGGTCACGACCGAAATCGACGCGAAGGCGATATTCAGCGTTCTGGTTCGAGAGACGCGGGAGAAATTCCCAGCCCGCCTGGCCCTCGGTATCAGCTGCCGGGTGGCCAGCACGCCCACGGCTGCCATCACGAGGCTTGACAATCCGAAGACGACTGAGCCGCCGGTCAAGGCCACGATCGAGACGATGAAAATGTCTACCAGGGCCATAAACGCAGCCCCGGCCAGCACAGTTCGCAGCTCCCGAGTTGCTTCGTTGTCGTCATCCGCATTGACGACCGTTACGGCGACGACCAGCAACCCCAAGATGGCAGCGGACGCGCCCGCACTCGTGATGAAGAAGCTCTCATAGTGGCCCAACGCAACGCACCCTATCGGGCATCGGCGGCTATCTTGCCGAGGCGTGCCCGAACCGCCAGCGGACTCGCTCAGCTTCGCACGCTGGCGCCAGCACCTTCGCTATAACCGCAACCGCGGTACAGCAACGGACTCGGCGCCAGGCGGCTTCTAGCCGGGCAGTGCGATGAGCTTCTTAGCGCGACGGTGCGGTAGTTCCCTTGCCACTCCGACAACCTATCGGCGGAACGCGGCTCGAACCGCAGCGGCGGTGGACCTGAAGTACTCGGGTGGTTCGATGAAGCCCCACTCGTTGAATCTCGATCCATTGGTGACGCCGCGCCGGTAGCCGAAGCAGGCGAGGTAGAGCGTCCGGATATACATGACCGCCTCGAGCCGCTCGAGTTCGTCGTCGGTCGGCTCGACATGCCGGCGGTAGGCGCTGACGGCGGCGTCGATCCGTTCGTGGTTCGGC
>JASIGS010000231.1 GCA_030052355.1 Streptosporangiaceae bacterium
TGACCAGCTCCCATCTCCGGGCCCGGCCCTTTTTGACGAACAGGAGACCACCCGTGTAACGCTGACCGGCGTGACCAAGCTCTGCCGCAAAGGCCGCAGCACCATCGCGGCGGTCCAGGACCTGGACCTGACCATCGGCGACGGCGAATGGCTGGCCGTGCAGGGCCGCCGGCCACCCGCCCACCGAACTATCCGGCGGCCAGAAACAACGCATCGCGATCGCCTGCGCCCTGGTCAAAGACCCCAAGCCAGTAAGGCGCTCGGCATCAGCTACAGCACGCTGTACCAGATGACGGCCCAGGGCGACATTGAGTGGGTCATGATCGGGTCGCGGAAGTACATCTCGCGGGAGTCCCTGATGGACTTCATCAAGACGAACACGCACAAGGGCTACTACGTGGCACGGTGAGCAGAGCTCATCGCAGCTCAGGGCAAGCTCAGCCCCTCACTCTGGCGGCAGTTGCTGGCCGACCATCACTGGCGTTCTAGGCGTCTCCTGGTCGGCTCCGGCAGTGGTGACCGGGCTTCGACAAGCAGGTATCCGCTGGTCAGCGCAGTTTCCGTAGTTGTGGGCGCCCTGCTGGGGCGCATTGTGTGCTGGGGGCGCATCGCGCCTGCGGACAAGTGACGCAATTCGCCATGGGCCATGGATAAGGGCCGGCATTGTCAGCGCTATTCGCGGAAAACGCCGGCCCTTGATCCCGGGGCCGCCGCACGCGCCCGGCCGGCCTGACCCAGGTGCCCTCTCGCGCGCGAGGTTTACAGCGGCCGCCTTCTCGGCGAGAATTGCCCGACTCTGTCCCGCCGCGTCAATGCCGCGTCCGGCGTCGCTTCGCACGCATTGACAAGCCATGCCCTCGCCTGGATTTGGCGGCGGCGAGAACGGCGGCGCGGTCCGGCAAGGACGCTCGGGGAGTTTGGAGCTGCTTAACGACAATGGCGCCTCAAGTCGAATTGTCGGATGCCGACGCACGAGCGATTGCGATAGCCGCGCAGGGGCTGGGTAAGCCGCGTCTTGATTCCAGACCGCGCCTTGAGGACATCCAGCAGCTGGCAGTCAATCTCGGCGCGGTCCAGATGGACGCTGTCAACGTCCTTGTCCGGTCGCACTACCTGCCCTTCTACTCGCGCCTCGGGCCCTATGACAGGCAGCTCGTTGACACGCTGGCCTATGGGGACCATCAGCTCTTCGAGTACTGGGGCCACGCAGCCTCGCTGCTGCCGGTTGAGCTCTACCCGGCCCTGCGGTGGCGGATGACTCGGTACGCGGAGAACAAGGACTGGGCGACGTTCCTGGCACGGCTGCAGCGGGAGCGTCCCGGGTACCTGGAAGCCATCGAGCGGGAGATCGCTGAACGCGGGCCCTTGTCCTATACCGATCTGAGCGATCCAGGGCGGCGGGAAAGGGTGCCGACCAAGTACGCGGAGTCCTCGATCGCGTGGTACCGGTGGTCGGACGGGAAGTCCGCTCTCGAAGGGCTTCACGCCGCGGGCAAACTGGCGGTAGCGGACCGGCGCGGGTTTGAGCGGCGGTACGACCTGCCGGAGCGTGTCATTCCCGCAGATGTCCTCGCCGCGACGGCGCTACCCGAGGATGAGGGACAGCGGACGCTGGCGCTCGCCGCAGTCCGGGCTCTCGGCGTAGCCACGGGTCGCGACGTCGCTGACTACTTCCGGATGCCGGTAGCGGCAGCGCGAGCCCGGCTTCGTGAGCTCCGAGACGCTGGACTGCTGCTGCAGGTGCGGGTCCCGGACTGGGCTGACGACACCTACCTTGCCCCGGAGGCCAGCGCGGCACCGTTGCATGCCCGGGCGCTGATCTCGCCGTTCGACTCGCTGATCTGGGAGCGGGACCGAACCCAGCGCCTGTTCGGGTTCAAGCACGTGTTCGAGCTGTACGTCAAGGCCGCGAAGCGCCGCTACGGCTACTACGTGCTGCCATTCCTGCTCGGCGACAAGATCGTGGCCCGAGTTGACTTGAAGGCACAGCGCGATTCCGGCACATTGGCCGTCCTCGGCGCCTACATCGAGCCGGGAGCATCGGCCGCATGGGTCAGCAGGGAGCTGGCCGACGAGCTTCGCGACCTCGCCGGCTGGCTGGGCCTCGACACCCTGGAGATCTCCGACCGCGGCGACCTTTCGGCCAATCTGCGCGCTGCAGCCAGCTGATCGGAGGCTGCGGTGGCGGAGCTCCGCCAGACCCTCGAGTGATCGCCGAGTTCGGCCCGCCGGACGGGCTGACAGTTACGGCGGACGTCGCCTTAGGGCTGCGGGCTGCCGGCCTTGCTGATCGGCGCGCCTTCAGGAGCGGTTTCTTTAAGGGTCGTCGCGGCCCAGCTGGCGAGGAGCTTGACGGCGTCGTGCGCGGGAGTCGCGGGTTCGGCGGTGTAGGCGGTGAGGGTGAGTCCTTCGTCGGCTTCCAGGGCCATCGCCTCGAACATGAGGTCGATGCGCCCGACGACGGGGTGGCGGAAGTGCTTGAGCCCGCTGCGGTGCAGGCGCACGTTGTGGGCGGCCCACAGGGCGCGGAATTCCTGGCTTCGGGTGGATAGCTCGCCGATGAGGTCGGTGAGGTCTTTGTTGAACGGGTCGCGGCCGGCTTCGGTGCGAAGCAGCGCGACTGTGGTGTGGGCGGAGTCGGCGAAGTCGGGGTAGAAGTCGCGGGCTGCTGGGTCGAGGAACCGGAACCGGGCCAGGTTCACTGGCCGCGCGGGGCTGGCGAACGCGGGCGAGTAGAGCGCCTGGCCCAGGGCGTTGGCGGCGACGATGTCGAGGCGGCCGTTGCGCACGAAGGCCGGGGTGTCGGTCATGCCGTCGAGGATGTGGCGGATGGCGGGGCGGATCTGCTGTGGCGTGCGGCGCGCGGTGGCGCGGGCAGGGCTGGTGTTGGCGGCGCGGGCGAGGTTGAGCAGGTGGAGCCGCTCTGCCTCGTCGAGCTGGAGGGCCCCGGCGACGGCCTCGAGCACGCTATCGGACACGCCGGACAGATTTCCTTTTTCCAGCCGCGTGTAGTAGTCCGCGCTGACACCGGCGAGCATGGCGACTTCCTCGCGGCGCAGGCCGGGGACGCGGCGGTTCATGCCGTAGAACTGCAGCCCGGCCTGCTCCGGGGTGATCTTGGCGCGGCGGGTGACGAGGAAGTCACGCACATCGGCCCGGTTGCCTGTCATGAGATCTACGCTACGTGCCCCGCTGCTGGCGAGGGGGGTTCTGTCATGACCCCCTAGCAACGCGACCTCCCGGAGCGCTGGCCAGCCGGGTTGTATCGATCCCATGAGCACCACGGCCAGTCCCTGCCTGGACCAGATCGCGGCGCCTCTCCCATCGCGAGGCGCCGTGGCCGCTACGAGTGTTCCGGGATGGTCGCTGGTGGCGGCCCTGCTGGGCTTTTTCATGGTCACGCTAGACGCGGTGATCGTGAATGTGGCGCTGCCCGACATCCGCAGTGAGCTAGCTGCCGGGATCAGTGGCCTGCAGTGGGTGGTCGACGGGTACACGCTGATGTTCGCCGCGCTGCTGCTGTCGGCCGGGTCGCTGGCCGACCGGATTGGTGCCCGCCGCGCTTTCGGAGCCGGGATGGCGGTCTTCGTAGCTGCCTCGGTGGCATGCGGGGTTGCACCGGGCCTGAGTGTCCTGGTCGCAGCGCGGCTGGTGCAGGGCTCGGCCGCGGCGGCGATGATGCCGTCCTCGATGGCACTGATCAGCCAGGCCTATCCCGATCCTGGCCGGCGCGGCCGCGCGGTCGCACTGTGGTCGATGGGCGGGGTCGCGGCCTCGACGTCCGGGCCGGTGCTGGGCGGGCTGCTGACGCTGGTCTCGTGGCGGCTGATCTTCTTCGTCAACGTCCCGGTGGGTCTGGTGGCGCTTGCGCTGCTGGCGCGGTCTGCGCGTTCCCCGCACCATCGGGTGCCGTTTGACTGGCCTGGGCAAGTCGCGGCGGTGCTGGCGATGGGCGGGCTTACCTACGGCGCGATTGAGGCCGGCGCGGCCGGGATAACCGCGCCGAGGGTGCTGGCGGCGTTCGCCGTCGCGGTCCTGGCCCTGGCGGTGTTCTTCGGGCTTCAGGCGCGGGGGCGGCATCCGATGATGCCGCTCGATCTGTTCCGCTCCAAGGCAGTCTGTATCGCGGTGGTGGCCGGGTTCGCGTTCATGGTCGGCTACTACGGGCTGCCGTTCGTGGTGAGCCTGTACCTGCAGCAGCTGCGGGGCCTTTCCGCGCTGGACACCGGGATCGCGTTCCTGCCGATGATGCTGATCGGGGCAGTCGTGACGCCGTTCACTGCCAGGCTTGCCGGGCGGTTCGGTGCCCGTACGCTGATCGTCGCCGGCATGTGCTGCATGACCGTCGGGCTGGTCGTGATCAGCCTGATGCCGGGCAGCGCACCCGCCGCGGATCTTGCGGCGCTGATGATGCTCGTCGGGCTGGCCGGCCCGCTTGTGATGCCACCCGCGATCATCCTGCTGCTGCACGCCGTGCCGGCCCGCCGGGCCGGGGTCGCCAGCGGGGTCCTGAACACCAGCCGGCAGGTCGGCGGCGCCCTGGCGATCGCGGTGTTCGGCGCGCTGCTGGCCAGCCGCGTTATGTTCCTGCACGGCCTGCGGGTCAGCTTGCTGATCGCAGCCGCCGTTGCCCTGGCAGCCGCGGCGGTCAGCCTGCTGCTCAGCCGCTCGCGCGCTTCCTCGAAACCGTGAAGGAGAAACCGGGAATGAGTACCTGGACCAGAAACGAACTCGACGCCCTCGCAGCCGCCACTGAGCTTCGGATCAGCACCAGGCGGCCAGACGGAACGCTCCGTCCGGCGGTGCCGATCTGGGTGGTGCGCGCCGGTGACGGCATCTACGTCCGCTCTTACCGGGGAACTGGCGGAGGCTGGTTCCGGCGCGCGACCGCTGACGGGACTGCGCACATCCAGGCGGGGAACGTCGAGCGCGACGTGACCGTGAGTCTCGCAGGCGCGGCGGCACGCTCCGAGATCGACCAGGCCTACCGCGACAAGTACGCCGGCTACGGCAGCGCCTACGTCGAGCCGATGACGGCCGCCGGCGCGGCCGCGACCACGCTCGTGCTCACCCCGTCAGGCTGAGAGGACGCTGATCATGACAAGCCAAGATGAGCGGACCGGCCTGGCACCGGGAGGCGAGCGGCCCAGCGCGGCGAAGATGTTCGGAGCGAACCGAAGGAGATGCCTGACATGAACCTCGAGCCGAAGGCTCCCACGCGGAAGGGACCCGCTGAGTGGTTCACCGGCGACGTGTACATCGACGCCATCCTCGGCCGCAAGGCCGCGCCGTCCCGGATGGCCTGCGGCTGGGTC
>JASIGS010000232.1 GCA_030052355.1 Streptosporangiaceae bacterium
CGGGAAGGCACCGAGGGCCCTTACATCGAGGCCGGCGGGTTCATGCGCAAGGGGACGCCGGCGGAGGTGGCCACTCAGGAAAGCATCAACACAGCGTTCGGCGTCGCCCGGGTAGCGCGATACGCGCTGCAGCTCGCCGCCGACCGGCCGCGGCGGCGGCTCACGCTGGTGCACAAGAGCAACGTGCTGGCCTACGCCGGCGACCTGTGGCGGCGCGTGGTGACGGCGGTCGCGGCCGACTTCCCCGGCGTGGCCGCAGAGTACTGCCACATGGACGCGGCGGCGGTTTACTTCGTGACCCAGCCAGAGCGGTTCGACGTGATCCTGACCGACAACATGTTCGGCGACATCCTGACGTCACTGGGCGCTGCGGTAGCGGGCGGCATCGGCCTCGCGGCCGGCGCCAGCATCAACCCGGCGCGTTCTGCCCCGAGCACGTTCGAGCCGGTCCACGGCAGCGCACCAGACATCGCGGGCAAGCAGAAGGCCGACCCGACCGCCGCGATCCTGTCGGCGGCGATGCTGTGCGAGCACCTCGGGCTGAAAACCGAGGCGGCCAGGATCGAGCAGGCCGTTTCCGATGACCTGCTCGAGCGCCAGGGCGCCTGGTCGCCGCGCGCGACACCGGAGATAGGGGACGACATCGCCGAGCGGGTGGCGGGTTAGGGACACCCCTAACGAGCCGCGGCGCTCGGACCAAGGAGGTATCTCGATGACCGCAGGCGCGATCTCGTTCTCGGTCCACCAGTCGGCAAGTCCGGTTCCGGAAGCCAGGCGGGCGGAACTGATCGCCGCGCCCGGATTCGGCAAGGTCTTCACCGACCACATGGTGACCATCGCGTGGTCCGCCGGACAGGACTGGCACGACGCGCAGCTACGCCCGTACGGGCCGCTGACCATGGACCCGGCCAGCCAGGTATTTCACTACGGCCAGGAAATCTTCGAAGGGCTGAAAGCGTACCGGCAGGCCAGCGGGCCCGTCGTGACGTTCCGGCCGGGAGCCAACGCTGCCAGGTTCAATCGCTCGGCCGCCAGGATGGCCATGCCGCAGCTGCCCGAGGAGACGTTCATCGAGGCGATCGAGCTGCTGGTGACGCAGGACAGGGACTGGGTGCCCGCGGCCGCCGAGCACAGCCTCTACCTGCGTCCGTTCATGATCGCGACGTACGTCGGCCTCGGGGTGAGCAGGCCGTCGCCGGAGTTCCTGTTCGTGGTCATCGCCTCGCCGGCCGGCGGTTACTTCAGCCGGGGCGTGCAGCCGGTGTCCGTGTGGGTCGAAGAGGAATACTCACGAGCCGCCGCCGGCGGGACTGGCTCGGCCAAGACAGGCGGTAACTACGCGGGCGGGTTCATCGGCCAGCTTCAGGCGGTGCAGCACGGCTGCGACCAGGTGGTCTGGCTGGACGCCCAGGAGCATCGCTGGGTCGAGGAGCTGGGCGGCATGAACCTGTTCTTCGTGTACGGCTCGGGACGCCAGGCGAGGATCATGACGCCCGGCCTGACCGGCACGCTGCTGCCCGGGATCACGAGGGAGTCGCTGCTGACATTGGCGCCCGATCTCGGCGTGCCGGCCGAGGAAGGCTCGATCTCACTGCAGCAGTGGCGGGTGGGCTGCGAGTCCGGCGAGATCACCGAGGTGTTCGCGTGCGGGACGGCGGCGGTTATTACGCCGGTCGGCACGGTGCGGGGCTCGGCGGGCGGCTGGACCGTTGGTGAAGGCGAGCCGGGCCCGGTCACCATGCGCCTCAGGGAACAGTTGCTGGGCATCCAGTTCGGCAGGCAGCCCGACCCCCACGGCTGGGTGCACAAGATCTGCTGACCCGGCGGTCACCGGCAGCGCGCGCCACCGGCCCACTGGAGCTGCCAGATCTGCTGCGGGATGGTCTCGGTCCGGGTGAACCAGCCAACCCGGACCCGCAGGTAGAGATTGCTCACGCTGCCGCCGCCGTTGCTCGCCGGGCAGGTGTCAGACAGCCACAGCACGCGGACCAGGCGCATCTGGCCAGGTGGAATCGAGACCGGCAGCCCGAACCGGATACCGCTCGTGACACGCTGGCCGACGAAGCCGTTCGCTATGTCGGTGTAGGTACGCGAGACCGATACCTGCTCCTTCTCGGAAACCGGGTTGTTCCACCCGACCGCCGGCCCGGCGCCGTCGCCGACGATCGTCTGCGTGACGCTGGTGTTGTTCATGACGGCGACCACGTAGCCCTGCCACTGGCCGGCCCGGATGAGCGTGGTGTTCTGAACCAGCGGGAACTGCGATCCGGAGCCGTTGACGCTGACGATGGTCTGGTGCTGGACGTCACTCGGGTACCACCAGTCAGCGCCGTAATTGAACTGGAGCGACCCGGCCGACAGGTAGTAGTCGCACCACTTGCCGGCGACCGCCACCGCGATCAGCGCCAGCGCGACCGCGATCCAGGTGCGCGGGCGTACGGTCCTGAGGAACCTCGCGACCTGACCCGGCGCTGACGGCACCCTGGCCCGGACCGCGCCTGCCTCGGCGGCGAGGTCGGCCGGGGAGCCCAGTCGGCTGAGGGCCGCCACGACTTGGGGGTCGCCTGCGTCGGGCGCGAGCTCGTCGGCCAGGTGCGCGGCAAGCTGATCCTTGAGCTCACGCACCTGCTCGGGCGGCAAGCCCCGCATCGCGGCGTCAAGCTCGCACATGTAGTCCAGCACCAGCGGGTGCTCCAGCGCGGTACCGCTCATTGCTGTTCCTTCTTGATCGCAGTGCCATTCTGCATGACGTTGTGGTTCAGCACGTTTCCGACGGTCGCGGCGAACTGAGCCCAGTCGCCGCGGAATGTGACCAGGGTCTGCCGTCCGGCGTCGGTGATCGCGTAGTAGCGGCGGGCCCGCTCGCCCTCGTCGTCCCGCCATGCGCTGGTAACGAGGCCCGCGTCGCGGAGCCGGTTGAGCAGTGGGTAGACGGTGCCGTCGCTGGTCAGCAGGCCGTCGGCCGCGGACAGGTCGTGCACGAGCTCGAGCCCGAAATGCGGCCGCACTTCGAGCAGGGCGAGGACACACGGGCCGAGCACGCCGCGCCGGAGCTCGGTCATGCCGTTCGGGCCATCGCCAGCCATGCCTCACATGATGTCTTGTCACGCAAGAGTTGTAAAGACCCGCTGCACGGGGCGAGAGGACCGTCAGACCCGGTGGCTAGCATCAAACGTATGAGCGATATAGCTCCCTTACGTGCTTCTACGACCGGCAATCAGCCCGGACGCACGCGCCGCTTGAGCAGCTCGCGGTCCGGGCCAGCTTCGCCGACGCCGGGATCAAAGCCAGACAGCGGGACGCATCGTCTCCGGGTATTTCAGGCCAGCTCCGGTGTTCAGCACGACGACTTCATCCTGCCCGGACAGCCAGCCGGACTCACGGAGCCGCCCGACCGCCGCCAGGCAGGCCGCGCCTTCTGGGCAGATCCAGCTCCCCTCGGCGCGAGCCAGCCGAGCCTGAGCGGCGAGCAGCTCTTCGTCGGTCACCGCGATCGCGGTCCCGTCCGTTGCCCGCAGCGCCGCCAGCACCAGGAACCCGCCGAGCGGCGCGGGAACCGTCAGGCCGAAAGCGACCGTCTCAGCGTCCGGCCACGGCGAGGTGTCCTCGTCGCCCGCGTCGAACGCCCGTACGACGGGCGCGCAGCCAGCCGCCTGGACGGCGACGAGGCGGGGCATGCGCGGCCCGATCCAGCCGAGTTCCGCGAGCTCGCCGAGCGCTTTCCAGATGCCGATGAGGGCGACACCACCGCCGACAGGGCAGACCACGACGTCGGGCACTCGCCAGCCGAGCTGCTCGGCTATCTCCAGCCCGATCGTCTTCTTCCCCTCGAGGCGGTAAGGCTCGCGCAGCGTGGAGACGTCCTGCCAGCCTGGCCGTTCCGCCAGCATGGCCGCGACCAGCTTGCCGGCGTCGCCGATCAGCCCGGGGACGACCTCAAGCTCGGCGCCGAAGCCCAGGCACTCGCTCCTGGTGATGGCGGGTGCGGCCTCCGGCATGGCGATCAGGCACGGCAGGCCGGCCCGGGCGCAGTACGCGGCCCACGCCGATCCCGCGTTGCCGTTCGTCGGCATGGCCACGCCGGTCACGCCGAGTTCCGCTGCGCGCGACACCCCGACCGCGGCGCCCCGCGCCTTGAACGACGCGGTCGGGAGTGGGCTCTCGTCCTTCATCAGCAGGCCGGGCACGCCGATGTCGCGGCCAAGTCGCGGCAGGCCGATCAGCGGGGTCATGCCCTCGCCGAATCCCACCGCTGCCCCGGCTTCTCCGACCGGCAGCAGTTCGTGGTAGCGCCAGAGAGTCGGCGGCCGCCCGGCGAGTTCGCCGGGGCTGGTCAGGCGACCGGCCAGTTCGAGCTCGTAGCGAGCGAGGAGCGGAGACCCGCAGGAGCACGTTCCCTGCGGAAGGTCAGCCTTGTACGTGGCGTTGCATCGCGGGCAGGACAGGTAGCTGAGCGTGGAGTAGGCGTCTGTCATGCTTAGCATCCTGGCTGGCGCCCGATCCGGCGGGACAGCCGGCCTGCCTATGCTGAGAGCATCGGATCCCGGGTCGCCGGGGACGCCCCCGGCGCCACCACCGGCCGCGGCCCCGCCTTTCTGCTCCGCTCGGTGTCAGCCGCGCGAGCCTCCGGCCCGCTGCGGCGGGCGCGTGTCGCTGTGGTGGCCTACTTCGTCGTTCTCGGCGTGGCCAACGGCGTGTGGCTGGCCCGGATCCCGGCTGTCAAGGAGCACTTGCACCTGTCTGACGGCGTGCTCGGGCTTGCCCTGCTTGCGGGGCCCGCCGGGCTGGTCGTGGTCGTTCAGATGACCGCCAAGGTCATGCACACGTTCGGCAGCCGGTGGCCGACCACGATCGCCGGCACACTCGCCGCCCTGCTGCCGATCGGGATGGGCCTGGCCGGCGGGCTGGGGAGCCTGATGGCCAGCCTGTTCGCGTTCGGCTTCGCCGGCGGAATGCTGGATGTGGGCATGAACTCCCAGGCGGTCGAGGTGCAACGGCGGTACGGCC
>JASIGS010000233.1 GCA_030052355.1 Streptosporangiaceae bacterium
CGAGCGTGGCGGAGAGTCATCCGTTGCAGCGTCCCTCGCGCTCACCCCTGAATCTACTGCCGGGAAATCTCGATGTCGAGACAGGGCCGGGTACCGCCCCGCGTGCGGTCTGTGGGTTCATGCGCCTGGCGTGACGAGGCCGGATTCGTAGGCGATCACGACGGCTTGGGCGCGGTCGCGGAGGCCGAGCTTTGCCAGGATCCGCTTGACATGGGTCTTGGTCGTGTCCGCGGCAATAACCAGCGTGTGGCTGATCTCGGTATTGGACATGCCCTGGGCAATCAGCTTCAGCACTTCTGTTTCCCGGCTGGTCAGGACTTCCAGCGTGGCGGGAGAGGGCGTGACAGCAGCTGGCTTGCGGGTGAAGTCGGCGATCAGTCGCCGTGTCACCGACGGGGCGAGCAGTGCATCGCCCGCGGCCACGACCTTGACGGCGTGGATGAGTTCGGCGGTGGTGGCGTCCTTGAGCAGGAAACCGCTGGCGCCGGCCCGCAGCGCTTCGTACACGTACTCGTCGAGATCGAAGGTCGTCAGCATCAGCACCCGCGTCGTATGCGTCCCGTGGGTGGCGGCGAGGATCTGGCGGGCAGCCTCCAACCCGTCCATGGCCGGCATCCGCACGTCCATCAGCACGACGTCGGGGTTCAGCCGGCGTGCTTGGCGTACCGCGTCAGTGCCATCGATGGCCTGTCCCGCCACCACGATCCCTGGTTCCGCGCCGAGCATGGCGGCAAAGCCCTCCCGGACCATGGCCTGGTCGTCGGCGATCAGGCACCGGATGACCGTGCCGTTCACAGCGGAGCCTTCCGGGCTCATGCCGCTGATCCGCTGAGCGGCAGTACGGCGGATACCACGAATCCGCCGTCAGGCGCCGGGCCGGCCGACAGGGAGCCGCCCAGCAGTTCGGCGCGTTCCCGCATCCCGGCTAGGCCGTGCCCTGGCCGGTGGCCGTTTACCCGCGCCTGCTGCCGGGCGGGATCTTGGCAGCCGTTGGCCACCCGCACCGTTACCGCGTCCCCGTCATGATCGACGCTCACTGTCACCGGGGCGCCGGACGCGTGCCGACCCGCGTTGGAGAGGGCTTCCTGAATGATCCGGTAGGCGCATACGCCCGCGCTCTCGGGCACTTGCTCTGGCGCGGAGAGCGGCGACAGTTCCACCGCCATCCCGGCCTGCCTGGCTGTGTCGACGAGTCCGGGCAGGTCTGGTAGGCCCGGCTGCGGGGCACGTGCGGCGGGCTGGTCGCTGCGCAGCACGCCGAGCAGCCGCCGCATGTCCGTCAGGGCCTCGCGGGCCGATTCGCTCAGCGCGCCGAACTCGGCGCGCACCGGGTCCGGCAGCTCCCCGAGGC
Source organism: Streptosporangiaceae bacterium (assembly GCA_030052355.1). The sequence goes on from JASIGS010000233.1 coordinate 1,352, forward strand.
GGTGCGGTGCGCTTTCGGCGCGAACTGCCATCAGCGACATGTGGTGGGCGACGACGTCGTGCAGCTCCCGCGCTATACGCGCACGCTCCTCGAGCACGGCCCGCCGCCCCCGCTCGACCTCGGCGGCTTCGGCCTGCTCGGCCAGGGCCGTCTGAGCTCGCTGCCGGGAACCAACGCTGTCCACCGCGACGCCGAAGGCGAGGAACGCCACGCTCCCGATCGCGGCGGTGATCACGCTGGAGCCGTCCCGGATGATCCAGAACCACCACGGGACGAGGGTCAGTACCCACAGCCAGCCCAGCACCGGCCGGTCGTGCCGGATCCCGGCCGCCCACAGCAGGAGCAGCAGCACCAGGACCTGCGCAGGGTCCCACGGTAGGCCGCCCCACCAGCCCACGTAAAACAGCGGAGCCGCCACCAGGCCGAGCCACGCGAGCCGCCAGCCCAGCAGCGGATACCGGATCGCCAGCATCAGTGGTGACACCACGGCCACGGCCAGCAGCATCCACAGGGCGTGGGATCCACCGTCAAGCACGCTTGCCAGTGGCTTGTCGAACAGGCCCGCGAATGCCGGGGAGTAGGCCAGGCCGCCTGGCCCGATGCGGTGGGATAGATGCTCACTCTGGCTCAGCCCGGTAGGTGGGCCCAGGAAATGACCGCCGGCCAGGCTGGCCACGCTTGCCCAGCACAGCAGCAGTGTGGCCGCGCCAAGTGCGATGCGTGCGGCCCAGCGCCATCCTGGCGAGCGCCCGGGCCCGCCAGGAGATGGGTCCTGGCCGGCCAGAACCCGCGCCAGCCCGCGCCACCCCCCGCGCGTGATCGGCCGGGCAACGCTGGCCGGCCGGGCGAGGCGGGAGGTTCCTTGCATGCTGCCAGGCTAGGCCGCCGGTGCCTCCTGGTCGTCCCCCTGCGGGGTGTCACCCCCCGGTGGCAGCCCGCTCGGCGTCCAAGCCTTGCTACCCCCCGGAGGTGACCAGCGGTTTGCTCGCCCGGGGTGACGACACCACCAGGGTCGGCTTGCCAGCGTGGGCATGTGAACGACAGCAAGCATCCCAACGGCGCCCGGCGGCAGACGGTCATACTGGCGGTCGCAGCGGGTATCGCTGTCCTCGCGTCCGGGTGCAGAGGCGGCGGTGCACCGGCCAGCGCCGGGGCTTCCCCTGGTGCCACTCGCAACTCCAGCACGGTCCAGCACCAGGCGAACATGCTCGCCTACTCGCGGTGCGTCCGTTCGCATGGGGTGCCGAAGTTCCCCGATCCCAGCAACGGCAACCTCCAGGTCAACGGCAATGCCCTGGGCGTGAGCCCGGGCGTGCTGCAAGCGGCAGAGCAAGCCTGCGGCCACCTGCTGGCGGGCGGCGGCGGCCTCGGAGAACGCGCTGGCGGTCAGCATCAGCACCTCAGATGAGACAACGACCGTGTCAACGCCCCGAAACTGCGCCAGGCCTTACCAGCGCCGGCATCCACCCTGTGAGTCCTGGCGCGATTGCGGCCGGGACCGAGACGGCAACGATCTTCCATCGCAGATAGGAGCGCCAATGTTTTTCATTACGTATGTGAGGCGCGAACTGCGCCGCCGGACACGTCAGGCCATTTTCATCGCGCTCGGCCTAGCGCTGGGTGTCGGGCTGGTGGTTACCGTGTCCGCCGCCTCGACCGGGGTGAGCAAAGCGCAGTCCAAGGCGCTCGATGCCCTGTACGGGCTGGGCACCGATCTGACCGTGACCGGCTCGGTACCGGGTGCGCCGCTCAAGGGCAGCAAGCGCCCGCAAAGCCTTGA
>JASIGS010000234.1 GCA_030052355.1 Streptosporangiaceae bacterium
AGGTCAGTGAAACCGGGGGTGATCTGGCACGTCTCCTGTGACGCGCCGGCGCGTGCGCGGTGACTCCACCCCGTGACCGGTCAGCCACGAGCACGGGGCGAGGATCGAGTGACCCCTCCGCCAGGCCGGCAGCGTTCGCCCGCCCGGCCGGGCAATGCTGACGACGGCCGCCCGCAGCAGCCAGGCGTCGGCGCGACCGGAGCCCGGTTGCGGTCGGCCCGCCAGGCCAGGGGCTTCTCCCAGTACCAGCTGGCCAGGATGGCGGGGGTCTCCCGGCAGGCGATCTCGGCCGTCGAGGCCGGGCTGTCCGATCCGTCGCTGCGGGTCGCGCTGACGCTGGCGCGGGCGCTCGGCCTGACGGTGGAAGAGCTGTTCGGTCCGGCCATGCCCGAGCCGTCGGTGCCGGTGCGCGCGCTGGCGCCACTCGGCGGTGAGGGCAGCCGGGTGTCGCTCGCCCCGATGGGCGACAACTTCGTCGCGTTGCCGCTGTCTGGCGCCACCGCGGCCAGGACAGGGTTCGCGCCGGCCGGCGGCCGGGTCAGTGGGCCGGAGCGGGTCATGCCGCTCGGGCCTCATCGGCCCACGCTGGTGGTGGCCGGCTGTGATCCCGCGCTGCCGTTGCTTGAGGGGCCGCTGAGCCTGCTCGATCCGCCGGTGGAGTTCCTGTGGTGGCCGTGCGCTAGCCAGGAGGCCCTCAGCCTGGCCGCGGCCGGCCTGGTGCACGCGGCCGGGGTGCATCTGCGGAGCCGGTCGGGCGACTACAACACGGGCGCGGCCGGGAAGGTCCTGCACGACGGTGCCGATGTGATCGGCTTCAGTTCCTGGCGCGAGGGCCTGGTACTCCGGCCCGAGCACGGGGCCAAAGTCGGTGACGTGGCGGGGGTTGTGTCCGCTAACTTGCGCCTGGTGAACCGGGAGCCGGGTGCGGAAGCCAGGCACGTGCTCGACCGCGAACTGGCGAGGCTCGGGGTCAGCGGGCATGGCCTCGCCGGGTACGACACCGCGGCGACCGGGCACCTCGAGGTGGCGGCGGCGATCTCGGCCGGCCTCGGCGACGCTGGCGTGGCCAGTGAGCCGGCGGCCATCGCCTACGGCATGGCCTTCGTGCCGCTCACCGCGGAACGATTCGACCTGGTCATCCCGGCCGGCCTGACCGGGACGCGCGAGGTGCAGGGCCTGCTGCGGGTGCTGTCCTCGTCGTGGCTGCTCAGCCAGCTGGCCAGCCTGCCTGGTTATGACGTGAGCCAGTGCGGCGAGCGGATCGCCTCTGTCCCGCCCGCGTGATCCGCCGGTCCGGCCGGGCGCGTTTGCAGGAGAGGCGCAGGGCCGGGCTCGGATACGCCGGCCCGTGGTGGTCGCGGCCGCTTGTGACGAGTCCGCCCCGGGACTGCACGTTCCTAACTAAGACGGTCGGTGTGGCTAGGGCCGGGGAGGAAGGCGCGGCGCGGCGGCGGCGTTGCAGTACGTTGGCTGTCGGGCGCCGTCGTGGCGCCTGGGCCGGAGATGAGGGAGGCGAGCCGTGCCGCTGCCGCCGGATCCCGCACCGAAGCTTGCGGAGTACGCGCACCCGGAAATGCTGGTCACGACCGGCTGGCTGGCCGAGCACCTGGGCGATGAGGGCCTGGTCGTCGCCGAGTCTGACGAGGACGTCCTGCTCTACGAGACCGGTCACATTCCCGGCGCGGTCAAGCTGGACTGGCACACGGAGCTGAACGACCAGGTCACCAGGGACTACGTGGACGGAGCGGGATTCTCCGCGCTGATGTCGCGTAAGGGCATCAGCAGGGACAGCACGCTTGTCCTGTACGGAGACAGGAACAACTGGTGGGCCGCGTACGCGCTCTGGGTTTGCACGCTATTCGGGCATCCCGACGTCCGGCTGCTCGACGGCGGGCGGGCGAAGTGGGTGGCGGAGGGCCGGCCCGTCACGACCGATGTCCTGGCTCGGCCCCGAACCGACTACCCGGTCGTCGAGCGCGACGACCGGCAGGTCAGGGCGTTCCAGGACCAGGTGCTCTCGCACCTCGGCAAGCCGCTCATCGACGTGCGGTCGCCGGGCGAGTACACCGGCCAGCTGCTGCACATGCCCGACTATCCGCAGGAAGGCGCGCTGCGTGGCGGGCACATCCCCGGCGCCAGGAACGTCCCGTGGGCTCGTGCCGCGGCGGAGGACGGCTCGTTCCGCGGTCGTGCCGAGCTGCAGGAGATCTACCAGGGAGAGGCGGGCCTCAGCCCGGCGGACGACGTGATCGTCTACTGCCGCATCGGCGAGCGGTCCAGCCATACCTGGTTCGTGCTGCACCACCTGCTGGGGTTCGGTCAGGTACGCAACTACGACGGGTCATGGACGGAGTGGGGGAACACCGTCCGGGTGCCGATTGTCCGGGGGGAGAACCCGTGACGGCGACCACGTTGCACCCGAGGCTGCAGGAGATCGCTGAGGAGTTCAGCTCGCTGGATGGCCAGGACCGGCTGCAGCTCCTGCTCGAGTTCTCCGCGGAACTGCCGCCGTTGCCGGCCCGCTACGCCGAGCACAAGGATCTGCTCGAGTCGGTGCCCGAGTGCCAGACCTCGCTGTTCCTGGCCGTCGAGCTGGACGCCGATGGCGCCGTGCATGTGTTCTTCGATGCGCCGCCGGAGGCGCCGACCACGCGTGGCTTCGCCGGGATCCTGCACGCGGGGCTGGACGGGCTGAGCGCGGACGACGTGCTGGCCACGCCCGGCGAGTTCTCGAGCCAGCTCGGCCTGCAGGACCTCGTCAGCCCGCTGCGGCTGCGGGGCATGGCGGCCATGCTGGCGAGGATCAAGCGCCGCGTCCGCGAACTGCGGAGCTGAGCCGCCGGGTTTCCTGGCTGCGTCTACTCAAGGCCTTCTCGGCTGGCCGGCCGGTCAGTGCGGCGGGTCGCCGCTGATTTCGTGTTGCCTGTGTGTAAAAGCTCCGGCCCGCTTCCAAAGCGTTATCCAAGCGCACTTTCGATGGCAGCGCTAAGCAAGTATAACTTCCGGTAAGGAGGCATCAGATGAGACAGATTAGGCCAAAAGTTGCCAGGCTTGGCAACGGGAAGAGGATATTGACTGGGCTTTCAGCCTTGGCAGTCTTCGCCTTAGTCGCCGCTGGATGCGGGTCTAGCTCCAGCCCGTCCAGTACCAGTTCTTCCTCCAGTTCATCTCATTACGGCGGCGTGTTCACGATCCTGGCGAACTCGTCCTTCGGCGTGGCCGACCCTGCGCAGAACTACACGCTGCAGGAGTGGCAGCTACTCATCGACACCCACGACGGCCTTGTGGGCTTTGCCAAGGTCGGCGGCGTCGCGGGCACCAAGATCGTGCCTGACCTCGCGACCTCCATCCCGCTGCCGACCAACGGCGGCAAGACCTACCTGTTCCACATCCGCAAGGGCATCAAGTTCTCCGACGGCCAGCCGCTGCAGCCGAGCGACTGGGTGACGGTGCTCGAGCGGCAGTTCACCGTCCCTGGCGGTAACCCCGGCTTCTACTCGCAGATCGTCGGAGCGAGCGCTTGCAGCACCAAGGGCTGCAACCTCAGCAAGGGCGTCGTCCCGAACAACTCGGCCATGACGCTGACCATCAACCTCACGTCCCCGGACCCCGAGCTGATGGACCAGCTTGCGCTGCCGTTCGCCTACGCGGTGCCCGCCAACACCTCGATGCACCTCACCGGCAACAAGGTTCCGCCGGGCACCGGCCCGTACATGTGGAAGTCCTACAACCCCAACACCGAGGC
>JASIGS010000235.1 GCA_030052355.1 Streptosporangiaceae bacterium
ACTGCCATCGGCCCGGTCTCGCGCAGCAGGTCGAGCGCCACCTGGTCCTGCGGCATGCGGATCGCGACCGTGCCCTTCGTGTCGCCCAGGTCCCAGGTCAGCGTCCTCGCGGCGCGGCAGACGACCGTCAGGCCGCCGGGCCAGAACTCGTCGATGAGCTGCCGCCCGTACGAACCGAGGTCCTCGACCAGCGCTTCCGCCGCCCGTACCGTGCCGACAAGTACCGGCGACGGCATCTCCCTGCCCCTGCCCTTGGCCGACAGGAGCCTTGTCACGGCAGCAGGGCTGAACGCGTCACACCCCACGCCGTAGACGGTATCGGTGGGCAGCACCACGAGCTCGCCGTTCAGCACGGCGGTGGTGGCGGCGGCTAGCCCGGCAGTCCTCTGATCGGCGTCGGCGCAGTCAAACCAGGTGCTCATGGCGATCATCCTGCCATGGCGGCGGCCGCGCCGTGGTCTTGCGCTGACGGCAGGGCTGCCGTGACGAACCGGTCGCGCCCGGCCAGGTCGGCGTGATTACGGGTGGCGCGCCAGCCCTGTTCCTCGGCGAACACCCAGTACACGGCCGCTCCCTGCTGCGCGCCGTGCTCCACTGCCACCAGGCCGCCCGGCCGCAGCAGCCGCCGCGCCGTGGCCTCGACGACACGGACCGCGTCCAGGCCGTCATCGCCGCCCCACAACGCCGTCGCGGGGTCGTACTCGCCGACCTCCGGCGGCACCCAGGCCCCGACGGGGATGTACGGCGGGTTGCTGACCACCAGGTCCACGCCGCCGTCGAGGTCGGTGAGCGCGGTGGCGAAGTCGCCGCTGTGCAGGCTCACCCGGCCTCGCGTGTGCGGGCAGGCGACCGCGCAGGCGTCGATGTTGCGCTCCGCCCACTGCCTGGCCAGCGGGTCGGCCTCCACCGCGTGCACCCGCGCGCGCGGCACCTCCTGGGCGATGGCCAGCGCGATGGCACCGGAACCGGTGCCGAGGTCGGCGACCACCGGCTCGGTGACGTCCATCGCGGCCAGCTGCTCGATGGCCCAGCCGGTCATCACCTCGGTCTCCTGCCTGGGCACGAACACGCCAGGGCCGACGGCCAGCTCGAGGTAGCGGAAGAAGGCGGTGCCGGTGATGTGCTGCAGCGGTTCGCGTGCCTCACGGCGGGCCACGTCATCCCAGTACCTGGGGTCGAAGCTCGAGTCGGGCACCAGGTGCAGCCCGCTGCGCGGCACGCCGTGCAGGTGCGCGGCTATCAGCTCGGCGTCGGTGCGCGGCGACTCAACTCCGGCCTGCGCCAGCCGTGCGGTCGCGATGGCGATCTCATCAAGCAGGAGGCTCACCGCGGCCGTCGTTCCCGTTAGCTGCGGCGATCTTGTCAGCCCGGTCCGCCTCGACGAGCGCTCCGATCACGGCGTCAAGGTCCCCGTCGATCACCTGGTCAAGGTTGTAGGCCTTGAAGCCGACCCGGTGGTCGGAGATCCGGTTCTCCGGGAAGTTGTAGGTGCGGACCCGCTGTGACCTGTCCACCGTGGCTACCTGGCTGCGCCGTTCGGCAGACGCCTGGGCGTCGGCCTCCTCCTGGGCGATCGACAGCAGACGCGAGCGCAGCACGCGCATCGCCTGCTCCTTGTTCTGCAGCTGGCTCTTCTCGTTCTGGCAGGAGACGACGACGCCGGTCGGCAGGTGCGTGATGCGCACGGCCGAGTCGGTCGTGTTCACGCTCTGACCGCCAGGACCTGACGACCGGAACACGTCGATCTTCAGGTCTGCCGGGTCGATGGTGACGTCGATCGGGTCGGCCTCGGGCATCACGAGCACGCCAGCCGCCGAGGTGTGGATCCGGCCTTGCGACTCCGTCGCGGGCACCCGCTGCACCCGGTGCACGCCGCCCTCGTACTTGAGCTGCGACCAGGCGCCGTCCCCGCCCCGCGCCTTGACCGCCATCGTGACGTCCTTGTAGCCGCCGAGGCCGGTGATGGTGGAGTCGAGGATCTCGGTCTTCCAGCCGTGCCGCTCGGCGTACCGCTGGTACATGCGCAGCAGGTCGCCGGCGAACAGCGCCGACTCCTCGCCGCCCTCCCCCGCCTTCACCTCGAGGATGACGTCCTTGTCGTCGTTCGGGTCACGGGGAACGAGCAGCGCGTTCAGCCGAAGCTCCAGCTCGGCCCGGCGCGCCGCGAGCTGCTCGGCCTCAACGGCGAACGACGGGTCCTCGTGCGCCAGCTCGCGCGCCGTGGCCTCGTCCTCGCCGGTCTGCCGCCATTGCGCGTAAGCCTGGACGATGGGGCTGAGCTCGCCGTAGCGCCGGGACAAGGCCCTGGCCCGGTCCGGGTCAGCGTGGATAGCGGGGTCAGCGAGATCGCGCTCGAGCTGCTCATGCTCGGCAGCGAGGTCGGCAAGCCGGTCAAACATCGCTTACCTCCTCGCTGAAACCGTGCATGCCCGCGTAATCCGGCCCGAAACGATGCCGGATTTTATTGGGAACGTGGCGTCCCAGGCTATTTGCCGCCCGCGGGCTTCTTGCCGAAACGGCGCTCGAACCTGGCCACGCGGCCGCCGGTGTCGAGGATCTTCTGCTTGCCCGTGTAGAACGGGTGGCAGCTTGAGCACACGTCGGCGTGAATCACGCCGTTCTTAGCCGTGCTCCGGGTCGTGAACGTGTTCCCGCAGCTACAGGTCACGGTCGTGACCACGTAGTCGGGGTGAATACCTGACTTCATCTCTACTCCTGGGTCCCGCGGTCGCCGGGTCGCCTGACGCTGTGCGCGCCGGCGTGAACCGGTACCGCTGCTGGTTGACCTACCAGTTTGCCAGATCCTGGAACGCGGCAGGCCGGCCGGAGATTCCCGGCCGGCCGGGCGTCAGGAGGATGCGACTGTTGTCTTCTGCACCTGGAGCAGGAACTCGGCGTTGCTCTTGGTGCCCTTCATGCGGTCCATGAGGACCTCGAGTGCCTGCTGCGGCTCCAGCGCGTGCAGCACGCGCCGCAGCTGCCAGATGATCTTGAGCTCCTCCGGCGACATCAGCAGCTCTTCCTTCCTGGTGCCAGACGCGTCCACGTCGACCGCCGGGAAGATCCGCTTGTCAGACAGCTCGCGGCGCAGCCGCAGCTCCATGTTGCCGGTGCCCTTGAACTCCTCGAAGATGACCTCGTCGGCACGGGAACCGGTCTCGATCAGCGCCGTCGCGAGTACCGTCAGCGAGCCGCCGTGCTCGATGTTGCGCGCCGCGCCGAAGAACCGCTTCGGCGGGTAGAGCGCCGTCGAGTCGACACCGCCGGACATGATCCGGCCGCTGGCCGGGGACGAGTTGTTGTAAGCGCGCCCGAGCCTCGTGATCGAGTCGAGCAGCACGACGACGTCGTGGCCCATCTCCACCAGCCGCTTGGCCCGCTCGATCGCCAGCTCCGCGACCATCGTGTGGTCCTCGGCGGGGCGGTCGAAGGTCGAGTGGATCACCTCGCCCTTGACCGTGCGCTGCATGTCGGTGACTTCCTCAGGACGCTCGTCAACGAGCACGACCATGAGGTGACATTCCGGGTTGTTCTTCGTGATCGCGTTGGCGATCGCCTGCAGGATCATCGTCTTACCGGCCTTGGGCGGTGACACGATGAGGCCGCGCTGACCCTTGCCGATGGGGCTGACGAGGTCGATGATCCGCGTGGTCATGTTGCCGGGGTCGGACTCGAGCCGGAGCCTGTCCTGCGGGTACAGCGGCACCAGCTTGGCGAACTCGGGCCGGCTCTTCGACTGCTCAGGATCAAGGCCGTTCACCTTGTCGAGCCGCACCAGCGCGTTGAACTTCTCCCTGCGCTCGCCTTCGCGCGGCTGCCTGATCGCGCCCTCGATCACGTCGCCCTTGCGCAGCCCGTACTTGCGGACCTGGGACAGCGACACGTAGACGTCGTTGGCGCCGGGGAGGTACCCGGTAGTCCGGACGAACCCGTAGTTGTCCAGCACGTCGAGGATCCCGGCGATCGGGATCAGCACGTCGTCCTCGGTGATGACCGGCTCGGCGTCGTTCCCGCCACCGCGCTCACGGCGCCTGTTGCCGGTGTTCCTGTTGCGGTACCTGTCCCGGCTCCGGCGGCTGCCCTGCCCGTCCCGATCGTCGCCGGAGTCCCGGCCCTGCTGGTCCCGGTTACCCTGCTGGTCCCGGCTGCCCTGCTGGTCCCGGCTGCCCTGCTGCTCGCGGGTGTCACGGCCCTGGTCCTGGCCGTCGCCTGCGGCGCGGGTCTGACCGGTGTCGTCGCGCTGGGCACTGTCGTCGCGGCGGGCACTGTCGTCGCGGCGGACATTGCCGTTGCGACGGCGCCGGCTGTCACCCGTGCGCTGGCCCTCGGCCGCGTGCTGGCCGTCCTCGCGGACAGTCGCCGTCGCGGTGCTTGCGGGCCCGCCCGCGGATACGGCCTGAGCCGCGGGCGCGGCTTCACCGACGCCCCCGTCGGCCTGCCGGGGCGCGTCCCCGATCCCGCCAGCGTTCGTGCTGCCCAACCCTGGTTGTGTTGAAATCTGTGGTTCCATGGCGTCCTGCTCGAAGGTGCGGTCGGCGTCGGCTCCCGCAGGCGCGTTCCGCTGGACTGAATTGTCAGAAGTCTCGATGGTCTGCTGCCCGGGTCCACCAACCCGGGACACGGCCGCGCCGACCCGCGTGCCGTCCTGGCCAGGGGCGCTGGCCTCGTGCAACCCCCCGCCTTGCCGCCTCTCCTCGATAGCCGCGATGAGCTGGCCCTTGCGCATCCTCGCGGTTCCGGTGATGCCTATCGACTGGGCAACCCGCTGGAGTTCGGGCAACAGCATCGCGGAAAGCGGTGCGGTGTGGCCATCGGTACCGCCCAGGGCCGCTGCCCCAGCCCGGCCGGCACCACTGGCCGCGTCGATAGCATCCGGCCAGGAGCGTACCGCGCTCGCCTGCTCGTGGGAAGTCCCAGCCGAGGGTGGCCCACCGGCCGGTGAACCGCCTGAGCCGGGCATGCCGGTAGGTTCGCCGTCTTCCACCGAGAACAGGTCAGAGGTTTCGCTCACGAGGGGTCCTTCCCAGGGTGCGGCCGACAGCCGGGGCTACGGCCATCCGATATCCGCTGTCGCGTTGTAACCGGCGGCGTACGCCGCCTTCTCGCCCGGCACCATTGCCTGAGCCGGCATTTTGCCCTGCCACCTGGCGCTTCGCCAGTTAGCCCGCTGCCATATTTGCCCGCCACCGCCGCAGCTGACAGGCCGCCATGCCGGTCGCGGCTGCTGGCCTCGGGACCCTTGGCTAGGGCCGTACAGACCTTGAACTCCCGCGACGGGCAGATGAGTGTCGGAATCGCGCACCGCCGACCGCCGGAAGGCTGACCGGCTGGAGTGCGAACAAGCACCTGTCCCCATGGCGGGGCATCTGGTGCAGCAGCTAGCTTAACACCAACATGGCCCACGGCATTCCTTAGGTGACGTCCGTCTTCACCGGCAGCGAGCCGGCAGCACTACCTGGGCAGCACTCCTCGGCTCGCTCAAGGCTGCCTGGTGACGGGCGCGGCACGCCCGAAGGCACGCTGACGCGGCAGCCGCGGACGGGGAAGCAGACTGGCGCAGCGGACCTGAAGAGGGCGTTAGCTACCGACATCCAGGGGGGCTTACAACCTGGATCGTTACCCGTTTTGGCAGTGATCGAATCTCGGATCTGAGATATGTCGCGTCGCTGCTAACCGGTCACGGCGCGTTACATCCGGTTCGTCGGGCTGACGCCCGTGAGCCCAAGTCCAGCGGCCAGCGCCGCACGCACCGCGTCTGCCAGCAGCAGCCTGGCGGTCACCAGCTCCGGCGTCGCTGCCTGCTGGCCGCGGAACGGCAGGGCGGGGCTCACCTGCTGGCACGCCGACCAAGCCGCGGCGACTTCCTCCAGGTAACGCGGCACCTCGTCCGGCCGGTGCCGGCGCGCCGCGGCAGCTACGCGTACCGGCAAGAAGGACAGCAGCGCCAGCAGGTCGCGTTCGCCCGGCTCGGCGAGCAGTTCGGCGAGCCGGTTCCCCGGGTCGGCGCGGGCCAGGCCGAGCTCTGCCGCCCAGCGCAAAGTAGACGCGGCGTCAGCGTGGGCGTGCTGGACCGCGTAGAAGGGATCGGCCTCCCGGCTGCCGCTCATGGCCGCCTGCCCGAGTTCGCCGACCGCGCCCGGCAGCGTCCTGGCCAGCCGGTAGCGGACCGCACCGATCCCGAGGTAGGCGACGACCGGCCTGACCGGCGAGTCGGCGCGCCCGGCCGCTGGCGGCGGTGGGGGTCGTTCCCATTCCGAAGCGATCGTGGGGGTGGCGCCCGCCGCCTGCGCAAGCCGTCCGCTCATCACCTCGGCCTGCTCGCGCCACGCGCTCTGCCAGTCCTGCGCCGCCGCGAGGTCCGGCCACGGCCGGACGGTCGCCGTTGTGCCCGCCAGAATCCTGCTGTTCGCGCAAGCCGGCCCGGCGGCTGCCATCTGAGCGGCGGAGCGCGCCAGGGCGTGCGGCGTCACGGTCACGGTCAGGTAGCCGCCGCCCGTCTGCTCGGCAGCCAGGATCCACGGCACCGGCCGGAGCGCGCGGGCGAGCGCCGAGGCGAACTCGGCCGGTTCGGCCCCCCCGATCTCGAAGGCGGCCGCGGTGGCATAGCTACCTGGCTCGCCGCTGCGCGCTGGCCGCCAGGTGCCGGCCGGGACGACCGGGTCGGGGTGACCGTTGTTCGCCGCGATCTCGCTGACCGACCTGGAGAGCTCGGCGTCGAGGTCGCTGGTGATCACCTGCCCAGGGTACGGCGCGGCGGTCAGTCAAACATGCTGGTCGGCGCTCCGGCCAGCTCCCGGACGACGCGGATCATCTCGGCCGGGTCGAACGGCTTCGTGACGTAGGCGTCAACCCCGATCTGGCTGCCGCGCGCCCTGTCTTCTTCCTGCGCCCGCGCGGTGATCAGCACGACCTTGATCCCGGAGGTTGCCGGATTCCGCCTCAAATGGGCGGCGGTGACCCAGCCGTCGAGGCGCGGCATCATGACGTCGAGCGTGATGACGTCCGGCTCAACCTCGGTGACCTTCTCCAGGCAGTCGCGCCCGTCCACCGCGGTGATCACCTCGAACCCCTCGAGCATCAGGTTGACCGCGATCAGGTGCCTGATCACCTCGTCGTCATCCACGACGAGCACGCGGCCGAGTCCCTGAGTCACGGGCGTGAGGGTATCCGCTCCGGCCAGTTCACGGCTGCAGATCGGCTTCGTATCCGCCGATAGTTCTGCCTGATAGCCTTGCTCAGGCCCGGTGCACGGCTTAATGCCGCCCGGGCGGTGCTGCCCCCATAGCTCAGGGGATAGAGCAACGGCCTCCGGAGCCGTGTGCGCAGGTTCGAATCCTGCTGGGGGCGCTCACAACATGGGAACGAGTTTCGGTCTTCTTCTCCGACTCCCCCTGCGGCCTGATCGCGTTCACGGTCCCGTTGATGTGGTTCAGGCTGTCGGCGCGGATGGTGACCCGGATGGTCACCTCGTGCCGGGGGCGGTGATAGCGGACCTGGAGCTGGAAGGCGTCGTACAGGCTCCGCTGGAGGTGCTCGGGCAGCCCGGCTAGCCGGAGTGGCAGCTGCGGCAGAGTTGCGAGCAACCTGGGGTCGGGCGGGCCGGGCTGGTCCTGGTGGGCGGCGAGCTGGACGAGTTCGCCGATCCTGGCGCGGTGCTCGGCGACCAGCTCGGTGAACCGGCGCTGGATGGCCTGCCGGTACTTGTGGGCGGCGTCAGGGTCGTCCCCGCTGGAGTCGCCGCTGCAGGGCTGGGCTTCGAGTTCGGCGATCAAGGCGTGCTTGCGCCGTTCGATATCGCTGATCGCCTGGCGCAGCATGCCAGCGCGCTCGGCGGTGCGATCCGGCTCTGGGCTGGGGGCGTGGCTGGCGAGCTGGGCGGCCAGCAGCTCGCGGCGGGCCGGCCCGAAGATGCGCTCGGCCATCTCCCGAGGAAGCACGAGCCGCCCGGCAGGTGATAGCTGCGGCCCGAGGCGCGCCGCAGCTGTTTCGCCCTGTACTGATCGACAGCCTGCTAGAGCTGGCAACCGACACGACTGACACCACCGCCTTCGAGGCGCTGCGGTTCCTCGTGCGTTCTGGGCATTGTCCGCCCCGACCCGCACTCGAGGCGGCGCTTTCTGTCCTGCGGCGTTACCGATCAGTGGACGCGGTGAAGCTCCTGGCGCTGGTTGAGCCAGAGCTTCGCACCGAGGACTTGCCGGACGTCCTCGATCAGATCATCGCCCT
>JASIGS010000236.1 GCA_030052355.1 Streptosporangiaceae bacterium
ACGTACCGGACCTTGTCGACGGCCACGAGGCGGCGCTTCATCTCGGCGTTCATCGTTCCCGCTGACATCGGCCCGACCTCAGCCAGGTCGGCGAGGTCAGCGCCGCTGAACGCGGCCACCACGCCGGGCGCCTCGAGCGCGGCGCTGAGGTCGATGCCGGTGATGTTCGCGTGCGCGACCGGCGATCGCACGAAGAACACGTGGCAGGCGCCAGCGAGCCGCTCGTCGGTCACGTCCTCCGTGTAGACCCCACCGGTGGTGAGGAACCGCGGATCCTCGGTCCGCAGGACCCTGGTCCCCAGGATGCTCACGTGGCCATCAGCTCCTCTCGCCCGGCGGTTCGCGGCCGCGCCGACGGATCCGCGTCGGCCACGTTAAACCTAGTCAGTCGCTGCCTGGCCGCGCATCCGGGCCACCCGGAGCCGGACCGGCTCGAAATCGAGTTTCCCGCGGATCCGGCGCGCAGGTACCATCGATGGGCCGGGAAATCTGACAGATCGGACGTTTCACCATGTTTGCGCGCGCTCGAAGTCGTCTGGCGGGCGCCGCGAACCGGGTGCCGGTGCTGGCGATCCGCGACTTCCGGCTGCTGCTCGCCGACCGCCTTCTCGCCCCGGCCTCTTACGCGTTCTCCCTGGTCGGCGTCTCGTTCGCGGTGCTGGACGGCGGCGGCACGACGGCGCAGCTGTCCTACGTCCTCGCCGCCCAGATCGCGCCGTCACTGGTCTTCGTACTGCTCGGCGGCATCATCGCGGACCGCATCGCGCCGCAGAGGGTGATCGTCGCCGGGAACCTGATGATGGCGGCCGGCGAAGGGACGTTCGGCATCCTGGTGCTGACCGGCCACCCCGCCTTGTGGCAGATGATCGCGCTCGAGTGCCTGACCGGTACCGGCATGGCGGTGTTCTACCCGGCGTCGAACGCGCTGCTGCCGCGGGTGGTCCCCGCTGATCTGCTGCAGCAGGGGAGTGCGGTCAGCAGGCTGGCGATGAACGGCGCTCAGATGGGCGGTGCCGTGCTCGCGGGCTTCTGCGTATCGGCAGTCGGGCCAGGCTGGGCGCTGGCCATCTGCGGGGCAGGGATGACCGGCACCGTGCCGCTGATGCTGGCCCTGCGCGTCACCGCGCACGAGCGGTCGCACCAGACCGGAATGCTGCGTGACCTGCGTGATGGCTGGTCGGAGTTCGTCTCGCGCACCTGGCTCTGGGTCATCGTGGCGCAGTACAGCGTGGTCATGATGGCCTGGTACGGCTCGTTCAGCGTGCTCGGGCCGGTGGTCGCGCGGGCGCACCTGGGCGGCGCTGCGGCCTGGGGCACCATCACCGGTGCCGAGTCGCTCGGCCTGATCGTCGGCGGCCTGATCTCGCTGCGGTTCACGCCGCGCCGGCCCATGCTGTTCGTCGTGCTGATCGGAGCGAGCATCGCCGTCTCGCCGCTCGCCCTCGCGATGCTGTGGCCACTGCCGGCGATCTGCGCGGCGTCGTTCTCGCTGGGCATCACCATCGAGATCATGATGGTCCAGTGGACAGTCGCCCTGGCCCGTAACATCCCGGCCCCGAAGCTGGCCAGGGTGTCGTCCTATGACGCGCTCGGCACGGTCATGGCCATGCCGATCGGAGCGGTCATGGCCGGGCCGATCGCCGCGTGGGCAGGCGTGTCGGTCACGCAGTACGGCGCCGCCGCGCTGATCGTCGGGGCGTCGCTGCTGGCCCTCATCCCGCGTGACATCCGCCGGCTGCGGGCCGAGCAGCTATCCGGCGCGCCCGCTGGCCTGGAGGAGCCGGCCCTGGTCGCGGCGGGGCAGTAGGACTACTCGGAGCGGATGTCGTTGTCGTCGTCCTCCACGACGTGCACGGCCGCCTCCTCTGCGGTTGCCGCCCCCCCGTCGATACCGGCGTCACGGGCGGTCAGGTCGCCATCGGCGGGCAAGAACTGCTCCTCGTCGTCCGTTGTGTCGTCCTCGGTCAGCCGGCCCGCCCGCGGATCCGGGCCGTCATCGAGCAGTAGCCCGTCCACGTCCTCATCCGCCGTGTCCTCGTCGTCGCTGACGTCCTGAAGGTCTTCGTCGTCGTCGTCGTACGGATCGGCATCGGGTTCCTCCTCGGCCAGCAACTGATCGAGGGACTCGCCTTCCTCCTCTTCCTCGCTTGTGGTGCCGAACCGCATGCCCGCCGACCACCGCTCCGGAGGTATGACCCCGCGGTCGAGCGGGTCGTCGCCAGGCGCTCCGTCCAGCGTGTCGGAGGAGTCCAGCTCCTCGTAATCCTCAAGATCAGCTGACTCGTGCTGGGTCTCGTCGGGCATGTGCAGCCTCCAGCGAACCTGCTAGTTACGTGGACTCATCAGGCCAAGTTACCCCGGCCGGTGTTGGCAGGCCGGCGCCGACGGGCCAGTCGCGAAGCCGACGCGGAAGCTGCCAGCTTGCCGACTGCTCCCTTACGCCAACCGGGCGAGCAGCGGCGTGCCTTGTCGCCGCGTCCGTCACCTCCGCGACCGTAAGCTCACCGATTTAGAAGCTACTTACCTATTTTGATCTGAATTTCAAGATTTTGATTGCTTGTCAATTAGTTCCAGATCTATTCTCCGCGTGTGAGACGCATCACACGGGGAACCCGTCTCTTCGCCATCTGCATGACCGCTGCCAGCTCCGCACTTCTCTGGCTCCCTGCTGCCGTTGCCTCGGCAGCCCCAGCCGCCACGTCAGCCACGGCTCGTTCGGCGGCACCCGCGCACACCTCCGCTAGCACCACGAAGGCGGTCGCGCCCACCTCTGAGCTTCAGGCCGGCGTCATCGCCGGCACCGTGTTCGGGCCGGCCGGCGTCCCGCTCGCCGGGATCTGCGTCACGGCCACCGGGACTGGCGGCCGGGCGCTGGCGCGCACCAACGGCGCTGGCGGCTACACCCTCACCGGTCTGCGGCCGGGTACGTACAGCATTCGCTACGCCGACTGCACGAGCCAGGACAGCTACGTTGCCATGGGCTATCCGGCCGGCCCCGTTGACGTCGTCAGCGGGCAGCGGACGTCACTCGAGCCGGTGGCGCTGCCGGCTGCCACGCCGCTGCAGGCGATCGCGACCGAGCGCGCGTACCTGCGGGCGCATCAGCCGGCCGCCGCGGCGGCCAAGGTCACGTCGGCGGTGACCGGTACGGTCCGCAATAGGTCAGGCAAGCCGCTGGCGGGCATCTGCGTCAGGGCCATGGCCAAGGTCAGTTACGGCACCAAGACCGAGCACTTCAGCTTCTACCTCCAGTCTGATGCGAAGACCGGCAACGGCGGGCGGTACGCCATCCGTGGCCTGCCATCGGACTTTCACCCGGTCAGCTGGCAGCTCCTGTTCACAGTCGGCTGCGGGAATGGCGGCAACTACGCACCGCAGTGGTGGCGCGACGAGTCCTCGGCGCGCAAGGCCACCGTTCTGCACGCCAAGCCGGACGGCGCGACGCTCACCGGCATCGACGCCACGCTGACCGAGGGCGGGAGCATCGCGGGCGTCATCAGGGGCAGGAGCGCGTCAGGCCCTGGCATCAGGGGCGCGTGCGTGGTGGCCACTGGCCTCAACGGGCAGGAGGGGGTCACCATCAGGGTGCTCACCGGCGACGGCGGCCGGTACGTGCTGCACGGTCTCGGCAGTGGCGATTACGACGTCGCATTCTCGCCCTGCAACGCCGGCAACTACCTCGGAGCCAGCTACGGGAAGATCACTGCCGTGGTCGGCACGACCAGAGCGGTCAGCGGTTTCCTGCCGGCGGGCGCCGCGATTACCGGCACGGTGACCAGCAGCCAGGGCGGCCACGCGAAGCTCGCCAAGATATGCGTGGATGTTTCCAAAGCCGATAGCGGGATACTGCAGTTCGCTACCACCGCTGCAACCGGCCGCTACACCGTTGACCGGCTGCCACACGGCACCTATTACGTCGGCCTGGAAGGCTGCGGAAACAGCGGCAGCTACGCTCCGCAGTTTTACCGCGCGGGCGCGAGCACCGGCAGCCTGAGCGCGGCGTCCGCCACGGGGATCAACCTAGGCGTCGGCGGCAAGGCCACGGCCAATGTGGCCATGCTGCCGGGCGGCACGGTTGAGGGGACAGTGACCACCCGGTCTTCAGGCGGACCGCTACGCGACGCGTGCGTGGCAGCAATCGGCCAGTCGGGCGGTGATGACCTGCTGTTTGAACCCGGTGGTCCGGTACTCGTGCAGTCAGGCAATTCGGTGCTCACGAACTCGGCGGGACGGTACCGGCTGACGAACCTGCGGCCGGACCTCTACGTTCTGCACGTGGGCGACTGCGACGGTACCGAGTACGCGGGCGCGTGGTTTGCCGCGGACGGCGGCATCTCGCCGCAGTGGCTCTCGGTGCCGGCCGGAACGGTGGCGGGCGTGAACGAAGCACTGCCACGGGCCGGGACGATCACCGGCACCGTTACCAATTCATCCGGCCACGCGGTGAGCGGTGTCTGCGTCGAGGCGAACCAGGAGGGCGCCACAGTACCTGCCTTCCTCACCCTGTACGACGGTGTCGCCACCCTGGGCACCACCACAGCGAAGACAGGGAAGTACAAGATCGGTGGACTGCCGCCGGGCGAATACGAGGTCTCGTTCGAGCCCTGCATCAACGGCAAGTACGCGGCCCAGTGGTACAAGGACAAGAGTCCGGGCAGCACCCCGACAGCCGTACAGGTCCGTGCAGGGCACACCACGTCTGGCATCAGCGGCAGGCTTACCAGCGGGAAGTCCGTGACCGGCGTGACCCTTTCCGGAATCACCGGCAAGCCCATTCGGGCCTGCGTGGAAGTCGGGCCAGGGCAGTCACCGGAAGTGCTGAATTTCTTCGGCGTATCGTCCAAGTCCGGCAGGTTCACCCTCAAGCACGTGGTCGCCGGGACCTACTGGGTCGATGCTCTCCCGTGCGGCGCTGAGAGTTCTCAGCTAGCCGTGCTCCTGGAGGTCATCAAGATCCCGGCAGGGCACAGCACCAAGGCCATCGTCCTGCGGCTGCCGAGGGCCGGTTCCATCGTCGGCACGGTGACCGGTGCGGGTGTGCCCGGCGGAGCCGCCGGCGCCTGCGTCGACCTGGTGTCGGGTTCCGGCGACCCCATCTACGGAGCCGACGTCGCCAGGAACGGACGGTATTCGATGACGGACGTAGCGCCCGGCAACTACCAGCTGCAGGTCAACGACTCCTGCTCGGGCGGGACGGCGCTCGCCCCGGTGCTTGCGGCCGTCCACGTCAGATCTGGCCCCGCTACCAGCGTCAACATCGCGCTTGCCAAGAACGGCAGCATCACCGGGACGGTCACGAGCAGCGCCGCGTCCGGTCCGGTGGCCGGGATCTGCGTGAGCGCGTACGCCGGCAAGTCAGCAACGCAGCCGGCGGCGGTGGCGATAACTGCTTCCAACGGCGGCTACCAGATCGGTTACCTGCCGCCTGGCAGCTACGTGGTCAAGTTCAACTCAGGCTGCCCCACGACCGGCTACGCCACCCAGTGGTACAGCGACGCGACATCGGCCACGACCGCCACCTCAGTGGTCGTGTCACCCGGCGCGACGAGCAGCGGGGTGGACGCCAGCCTGGGCTCGTAGCATTGCATGCCGCTCCGGCCCGGCACGCAGCCGGCCGGAGCGGCACTTTTGGCGAGGCTCGGTCTTTCAGCTGCCGCAGGCTGACCGATTTATGCATTGTTTAGTTACTTTGATTATGAATTTTTAGATTTCTATTGCTTGTCATTACTTCAAGGTCTAACCTCCGCGCATGGGTCGCATTACACGGGGAACCCGTATCTTCGCCATCTGCATGACCGCTGCCAGCTCCGCACTCGTCTGGCTCCCTGCTGCCGTAGCCTCGGCAGCCCCAGCCGCCACGTCAGCCACGGCTCGTTCGGCGGCACCCGCGCACACCTCCGCTGGCACCACGAAGGCGGTCGCGCCCGCCTCAGCACAAAAGGCAGGCTCGGCCGCAGCCGCCGCGCAGGCAGCTGCTCAGGCCGGTGCCATCTCCGGCACCGTGATCGGGCCGGCCGGCGTGCCGCTCGCCGGCATCTGCGTGACGGCCACCGGGCCTGGTGGCCGGCAGCTGGCCCGCACGAACGGCAGTGGCCAGTACACCCTGACCGGCCTGAAGGCAGGCGTGTACAGCGTTGACTACACCGACTGCGCGAGCCCGGACAGCTACACCGCGCAGGCCTATCCCGCGGGCAGCGTCAACGTCGCCAGCGGCCAGCGCACCTCACTCGAGCCGGTGGTGCTGACCGCCACCTCTCCGGTGCAGGCGATCTCGACCGAACAGGCGTACGCGCAAGCGCACGAGTCGGCGGCCGCGGCGGCCAAGGTGAAGTACGCGGTGACCGGCACGGTCAGCAACACGGCAGGCAAGCCGCTGGCGGGGATCTGCGTCACCGGCACGGCCAGGATCAGCATCAAGCTGACCCCCAAGGGCCGTACGTACTACTTCAACGAGCCGACCAGCGCCAAGACCAACAAGCAAGGCTTCTACGAAATCCGCGCGTTCACGCTGCCGCCCAAGTACTATCACCTGCTCAGCTGGAAGATCCTGTTCGAAGTGGGCTGCGGGAACGGCGGCAACTACGCGCCGCAGTGGTGGCGCG
>JASIGS010000237.1 GCA_030052355.1 Streptosporangiaceae bacterium
GCCAGCCAGGGCGTCACCCCGGCCAGGGCCCGTTCCAGGAGGCCGGCCTGCCAGCGGCGGCGGGCGCTAACCGCACCGGCGTGCTGGGCGTCACGACGACCTCGACCCGCTGGAACTCCTTGAGGTCGGAGTAACCCGAGGTGGCCATCGTGCGCCGCAGCGCGCCCATCAGGTTCATCGACCCGTCCGCCACCGTGGACGGACCGTGCAGTATCTGCTCGATGGTGCCGATCGTGCCGACCTTCAGCCGGGTGCTGCGGGGCAGGTCGGGATGATGGGCCTCGCTCCCCCAGTGGTAACCGCGACCTGGCGCCTGCGTCGCGCGGGCGAACGGCGATCCGACCATCACCGCGTCGGCGCCGAGCGCGAGCGCCTTGGCGATGTCGCCGCTGCGCGTCATGCCACCGTCCGCGATGACGTGGACGTACCGGCCGCCGGACTCGTCGAGGTAGTCCCGGCGCGCCGCGGCGACGTCGGCGATGGCGGTCGCCATCGGGACCGCGACGCCCAGCACCGCAGCGGTGGTATGGCCGGATCCGCCGCCGAACCCGGCCAGGACGCCGGCCGCGCCGGTGCGCATCAGGTGCAGCGCCGCTGTGTAAGTAGCGCAGCCGCCGACGATCACCGGGACGTCAAGCTCGTAGATGAACTGCTTCAGGTTGAGCGGCTCGGCCTTTCCTGATACGTGCTCGGCGGAGACCGTCGTTCCCCTGATGACGAAGATATCCGCGCCGGCGTCCACCACCGCCTTGTAGAAGCGCACGGTCCGCTGCGGCGAGAGGCGCGCGGCCGTCGTCACCCCGGCCGCCCTGATCTCCTCGATGCGCTGGCCGATCAGCTCTTCCCTGATGGGCGCGGCGTAGATTTCCTGCAGCCGCCGGGTGGCGGCCTCGTCGCCGAGCTCAGCGCACTCGGCCAGCAGCGGCTCCGGGTCTTCGTAGCGGGTCCACAGTCCCTCGAGGTCAAGCGCGGCGAGCCCGCCGAGCTTGCCGATGGCGATCGCGGTCGCGGGCGACACGACGCTGTCCATCGGCGCCACCACCAGCGGCAGCTCGAACCGGTAGGCGTCGATCTGCCACGCGATCGACACCTCCTCCGGATGCCTGGTGCGCCGCGACGGCACTATGCCGATCTCCTCGAGCGCGTAGGCCCGCCTGCCGCTCTTGCCCCGCCCGATCTCCACAACGCTCACTGCGGCCTCAGTTCCGGTTTCCGCCGTAGTTCGGCGCCTCGGCGACCATCTCCACGTCATGCGGATGACTCTCGACCAGCCCGGCGCCGGTGATCTGGGTGAAGTGGGCCTGCTGCATCTCGGCGATGGTCCGCGCCCCGCAGAATCCCATGGCGGCCTGCAGGCCGCCGACAAGCTGATGCGCCACCGCCTCGAGCGGGCCACGGAACGGCACCTGGGCCTCGACACCCTGCGGCACCAGCTTGTCCTCGCGCAGCACGTCGTCCTGGAAGTACCGGTCCTTGGAGAAGGACCCGCCCCGCTTGGCGTTTCGCATGGCCCCGAGCGAGCCCATGCCGCGGAACAGCTTGAACTGCTTCCCGTTGACGAAGACCATGTCGCCGGGGCCTTCCTCGCAGCCGGCCAGCAGCTTGCCGAGCATGACCGTGTCCGCGCCGGCGGCGATGGCCTTGGCGATGTCGCCCGAGTACTGGATGCCGCCGTCGCCGATGACCGGCACCCCGGCGGGCCTGGCCGCGCGCGAGGCCTCGTAGATCGCGGTGATCTGCGGGACGCCGACCCCGGTCACGACCCTGGTGGTGCAGATCGCGCCAGGTCCGACGCCGACCTTGACGGCGTCCGCGCCCACGTCGATCAGCGCCTGGGCTCCCGCCGCGGTGGCCACGTTGCCCCCGATGACCTCGGCGCGCGAGTTGGCCTTCAGCTGGCTGACCATGTCCAGCACGCCCTGGGCGTGCCCGTGCGAGCTGTCAACGACGAGGAAGTCGACACCCGCGTCGATGAGTGCCTGAGCCCGCTGCTTGGCGTCCTCGCCCACGCCCACGGCGGCACCTACGACGAGCCGGCCCTCTGCGTCCTTGGTGGCGTTCGGGAACTTCTCGCTCTTGGTGAAGTCCTTGACCGTGATCAGCCCGCGCAGCCGGCCGGAGTCGTCGACGAGCGGCAGCTTCTCCACCTTGTTGCTGCTCAGCAGGTCCAGCGCCTGAGCCCGGCTCACCCCGACCGGAGCGGTCACCAGCGGCATCTTCGTCATGATCCCGGTGACCCGCCGGCGGTGGTCGGACTCGAACCGTATGTCGCGGTTAGTCACGATGCCGACGAGGCGTCCGTCGGCCTCGGTGACGGGGACGCCGGAGATCCGGTAGCGCGCGCACAGCTCCTCGACGTCGGCGATCGTGGCGTCCGGGCTGCACGTCACCGGATTGGTGATCATCCCGGCCTCTGACCGTTTGACCGTGTCGACCTGCTGCGCCTGCTCTTCTACCGACATGTTGCGGTGCAGCACGCCGACGCCGCCGTGCCTGGCCATGGCGATCGCCATCCTGGCCTCGGTCACGGTGTCCATGGCCGACGAGATCAGCGGCATCCGCAGCGTGATCCGCGGCGTCAGCCGCGCGGTCGTGTCCGCTTCGCTGGGCAATACCGTCGAATGCGCGGGAAGCAGCAGAACGTCGTCGAAGGTGAGAGCGGGCGGGCCGAACTTCTCGTCGCTCATATCACGTTCCGTGTCTGGAGGAGCTGGGATCCCCCGATTCTAGTAACCGCTCGGCCCAGAGTCTGCCACCCC
>JASIGS010000238.1 GCA_030052355.1 Streptosporangiaceae bacterium
GAACTCGAGGCCGCGACCACGAACGTACGGCCGTCGCCCGTCGCCACGCCGCGGAGGTCGGCCGCCGGGAAGGGCAGGCTGATCTGGGCAGCCTCGGCGCCCGTGGTCGCATTGACCACGAACATGGCCGGCCGCGACGTCCGGTCCCCGCCGACGATCCAGTTCAGCGCGACGAAGAAGCGGCCGGGCGCTCCGTAAGCAGTACCGGCTTGCGGGCCAGTGCCGGGCCCGAGCGCGTGCGCAGACGCGATGACCGCGACCGCCGTGACGGCAATGGCCGCCGCCAGCGGGATCAGCATCCGGCTCGGTGACCACCGGAATCCGCTGCGCAACGCTGATTGCCGGCCATGGCCGGGCACACCACGGACCCCGCCACGCAGCACAACCTCGGGCCGGACGGTTTCCGCGGCCGCCTGGTA
This sequence comes from Streptosporangiaceae bacterium, assembly GCA_030052355.1. The sequence continues at coordinate 420 of JASIGS010000238.1, forward strand.
GGCGTCGCGCAGCTTGTCCTCGAGCGCGTTCACAGTTCCTCCTCTAGCGCGCGGCCCAGTGTGGCCAGCGCGCGGGACGCGGTGGATGACACGGTGCCTTTGCTGACCCCGAGCACCGCGGCGATCTCGCTGTCGGGCAGATCCAGGTAGTAGCGCAGGGCCAGCACCTCCCGGGCGCGCCGCGGCAGTCTGGCCACGGCCGCGAGCACAGCGCGGCGGTCCTCGCCGTCCAGCGCTGCCGACTCGGCCGACCACACCGGCGGCTCGTGCTGCACCTTGCGCAGAGCCGCACGCTTGCGCGCCCGCAGCACCGACCGGCATCCGTTCACGACCGACGCCCGCAGGTACGGGACCACCTTGCCCGGATCCCTGAGCCCTGGCAGGGCCCGGTACAGCCGGAGGAACACGTCCTGGACGACGTCCTCGGCGCTTGGCTGATCGCCGAGCAGCAACGTCGCTACCCGCACGAGCGGTACCGCGTGAGCCCGGAACAGGTCGTTGACCAGCTCGTCCGCCGACGCCGCGGAGCGGTCGGCCGCGTCCGGGTGCGTGCGGCTGAGTGCCTCAGGCTCGCTGGTCACGCTCGTGTCCTCATACACATATGACGCCACGACAGACGTTCATCCTGAGTCTCGCGCGAAACGCCCGGGCCGGCACAGCGGAGTAGCCTGGCGCCGATGACCGCGCAACCGCACGCCATGCCCGCCGTCCGGCTGGGCGCGAGCGGGCCGATGGTGTCCAGGATCGGGCTCGGCCTGGCAGCACTCGGCCGCCCCGCCTACATCACCAGCGGCCGGTCCGGTGACCTGCCCGACCGGAGCGTGTCCGGCATGCGGACGCGGACCGACGCGATGCTCGACGCCGCTTACGCCGCCGGGGTTCGGTACGCCGACGCGGCGAGGTCCTACGGCCGGGCCGAGGAGTTCCTGGGCACCTGGCTGGCCGACCGCGGCCATCGCGACATGGTCGCAGGGTCCAAGTGGGGTTACCGCTACACCGGTAACTGGCAGCTCGACGCCGCCCAGCAGGAGGTCAAAGACCACTCGCTCGCCACGTTCGAGCGTCAGGTCGCGGAAACCCGCCGCTACCTCGGCGGCAGGCTGGCGCTCTACCAGGTTCACTCGCTCACCGAGGACTCGGGGGTGCTCGGCGACGGCCCGCTGCTCGCCGCCATGGCCGGCCTGCGCCGCGAGGGCGTGATGATCGGCCTGAGCACCAGCGGCCCGCTGCAGGCCACGACGCTGCGCCGCGCGCTGTCGACCACGGTCGACGGCGAGCCGCTGTTCTCCGCGGCGGAGGTGACGTGGAACCTGCTGGAGCCCTCGGTCGCGCCCGCGGCCGCTGAGGCAGCCGCGGCGGGCTGGGCGATCCTCATCAAGGAGGCCGTGGCCAACGGCAGGCTCGCCCCCGGCGGAGACGCGGCGGGCCCGTCTACGCAGCTGGCCCGCGTGGCGGCCGCGCACCGGCTGACACCGGACGCGATCGCGCTGGCGGCTGCGCTCGCCAATCCGTGGGCCGCCGTGGTCCTGTCCGGCGCAGTCACCACCGATCAGCTCGCGGCCAACCTGAGCGCGCTGCCGGTCACCGACCTCGACGACCTTGACGTGGTGATGGCCGAGCCCGCCGAAGCCTACTGGTCGGCCCGGTCGCGCCGACCCTGGAGCTGACGGGCCCGCCCGTCCGGGAGGCTCAACGGAACACGCGAGCCGAGGCCAGCACCCTGTCGCCGTCCAGCAGCCACATCGCCTGCTCACGGTCGTCGCCGCCGGTAACCAGGCGGGGCTGGCAGCCGGGCTCGATCGCCCGGTGGTACTCAAGCTCGGCGATGGCGGGCGGCCATCCGGCCCCGGCCAGCACGTCCTCGACGGCCGCCCAGTGCACGGCGTTGTTGACGTGCCCGGCAGTGTCGAAGTCGGTGGCCCGCAGCGGCCACGGACGGCTGGCCGGCGCGCCCTCCGGCCGGGGGTGGCTGAGCCGCGCCGAGACGACACGGCCCTGCGCGGCCTCGCCGTAGATCTTCGCGAACTCCTCCCCCGGCGCCATCGGCCTGCCGTCGGCGCGGCTCACCGCGGCCCAGATCGCGACGGCCTGCAGCAGGTCACGTGAGTCACCGGCGAGCGTGGTGGTCCGCTCCGCCCAGCGCGGGCCGGTCCCCGAGCAGAACGTCCGCAGCGTCAGCCGGTCGCCCATCACCGGGAACGAGCGGATGGCGACCGCGCACCGGCGGACCAGCCACACGATCGAACTCAGCTGCCCGGCGTCGGCGACGTCGTCCTCGGCGGCGTTCTGCAGGTACCGGGCGAGCGCGTCCAGCCGGAGCCGGCCGGACGGCGTGACATCGGTGCTGCGGACGATCCGCCTGGCGGTGAAGACCCGGCCGCTGGCCGGATCGGGGACGAAGGAGGGCGAGCTCATCCCGGTATTCTTCCTGACACCCGCCAGGCGCCCCCGCGCGCCCGCTGGCTCGCGACGTGCCTGGCCAGTCATCTGATCACCAGGAGGAACGCCTCATGATCCGCCGACTGCCATTCGCGGGCGCGCTGAACTTCCGCGACATCGGCGGCTACCAGTCCGGTCACGGCGGCCAGACGCGCTGGGCCGCCGTCTACCGCTCCGACTCGCTGCACTTCCTGGCCGAAGACGACCTGCCCGCCTTCGACGCGCTGGGCGTCAAGACGATCTACGACCTGCGCCGCGCCAGCGAACGCGAGCGGTTCCCCGGGCCGCGCGAGCATATTCACCTGGAGATCCCGACAGGCCCTTTCGACAGTGCCAGGACCGCGGCACTGAAGACGCGACGCGACGGAGAGCAGTCGCTGCTGACCGACTATCTCTGGATGCTGGCCAACGCCGGGCCGTCGTTCGGCGAGCTGTTCTCGCGGCTGGCCGAGTCCGAGCGCCTGCCTGCGGTCATCCACTGCTATAGCGGCAAGGACAGGACCGGGCTCGCCGCCGCACTGCTGCTCACCGCGCTCGGAGTCGGCCGGGAAACGGTGCTCGACGACTACGAACTCACCAACGACTACCGCGGCGTCGAGCGCGTGCCGGACACGGTCGACAGGTTCGTCGACGCCGGCATCGCCAGGGACGCCGCCGAGGGAATGCTCAGCGCGCCGAGGTGGGCGATGGCGAGGGCACTCGACGACCTTGACGGCGGCTATGCCGGGATCGATAGCTACCTGCTCGGCTCGGGCCGGATGAACCCTGGGACTCTGCGGGCGCTCAGGGCTGCCCTCGTCGGCTAGATCGCCGGGAACTCCGCTGCCCTGCCGAGCGTGGCCAGGCCGCGCAACCAGGAGCGGCCGGGCGGGCAATAGAGGGCGGAAGGAGGCGCGGTGCTCATCGACACCCAAGCCAGCGACGCGGACCTCATCGCCCGGTCGGTTGCCGAGCCCGAGCTGTTCACGGCCGTGTTCGACCGGCACTCGGCCGAGATCCTGCGGTACGTGTACGCGCGGCTCGGCCCGGACCTGGCCGAGGACGCGACCGCGGAGACGTTCCTCGCCGCGTTCCAGTCAAGGAGCAGGTACGACGGCGCCTGGTCCGACGCCCGGCCCTGGCTGTACGGCATCGCCGTGCGGCAGATCCGCAGGCACCGGCGGGCCGAGGCGAGGCGGCTGCGCCTGCTGCGATCAGCACTTGCCGACGGGCCGGTCGAGGATCACGGCGACCGCGCGGCGGAACGGGTGACGGCGGCGCTCCTCGGACCGAGGCTGGCCGCCGCGGTGGCGGCACTGCCCCATCAGGACAGGGAACTCCTGCTCCTGGTCGCGTGGGCAGAGCTGAGCTACGGAGAGGCCGCGGCCGCGCTGGGCACGACGACCGGCGCGGTCAAGGCCCGGCTGCACCGGATCAGGGTGCGGATGCGGCAGGACCTGGGCGGCAGCAATCCGATGAACGAGGAGAACGAGGATGGATGAGATCACCACGCTCCGTGAGCTGCGCCCCGCGCCGACGCCGACGGAACTGGAAGCGATGCGCACGTCGGCACGGCAGCGGTTCGTAGCGGGGACAGGATCACGGGCAGCGCGACAGAAGTGGCGGCTGCCGGCGCTGGCCGGCGGGCTCACCGCGGCGGCAGCGGCCGCCGCGGCGGCTACCCTGGTGCTGACCAGCGGTCCGGCCGTAGTCCTTGGGCAACAGGGGCCGGCCGGGCACGCCACGACGGTCGTCACGGCGGCCTGGACGGTACACGAAGATTCCCACGGAACCGTGACCATCTACCTGAGGCAGTACGCCAACCCCGCCGGGCTGCAGCGAACGCTCCGGGCGGACGGCATCAACGCGATCGTGCGTCGGATCCCGTCTGATGTGGTGAGGATGCTGCGCCCGACCCCGAGTCTTCCGCTGACCCGCAAGCCCGGTCCTCCGGCGTCGCCGTCCCGGAAGAAGACGGGTTTCGGGTCCAAGGCGGGTCTCAGCATACGGCGTCCGGCCTGCATGTTCGCCACTGGCAACAACGCACCGCGAGCCGTGCAGCGGGCTGTCGTGAGCTTCGCGGGCCAAGACCTCCCGGTGGCCTTCATCATCCATCCGGACGCGATGCCGCAGGGTTCGGCGCTGTTCCTGACGTTCCTGAACGGCATGCCTAGCTCGTCCAAAAACGGCAACTCGGGCGTCATGGCCATGAAGCCCGTCGTGCTGAACAACGACACGGTGCCCGCGTGCGTGCGGGTCCGCCCCAAGGGGATGTCGTCCCCCGCGCCCAAGACGCGGTAACGGCAGCCAGCACTCGACGGGTCCGCGGTCTCAGCTCACGTCGGCTGGGCCGCGGACTCGCCGCTCCCGGCCACGATGATCACCTCGAGGGTGCGCGGGCCGTGCACCCCCTCGACCCGGTTCAGCTCGATGTCGCTGGTGGCCGACGGTCCGCTGATCCACGTGAGCGGCTGCCTGGCGCGCGGCCCCAGCCGGGCGACCGCCTCGGGCACCAGGTGCACGACCTGGCCGGCGTGCACGATGCACAGGTGGTAGTCAGGGACCAGCGTGACGGCGCGGGTGCCCTGGCCCGCCGATCCGTCCAGCACGATGGTGCCGGTCTCCGCGATGGCGACAGCGGCACCGGTGACCACCCCGTCCAGCGCGTCGAGCGCATCCGGCGAGAGCCCGTCCGCAGCGACGGTCTGGATCCCGTCGGGCAAGCCAGGCAGCTCCAGGCCAGGCGGGACCGCGATCCGGCGGGCGCCGCGGCGGGACAGCGCGGCGCAGACGGCCTCGCCGAGCCGGCCAGGCTCGGCTCGCGCGACGATCGCGCGATAGTCGGTCAGGCGCTCGGCGAGCAGGTCGAGCAGGGCGGCGCCGTGCAGGCTGCCGGACGTCCGGTAACCCTTGCCATCATCGGCGCCGGCGGTGCCCGTGACCGGAGTCGCGGCGCGGCCACCGGCCGACGCGGCGCGGATCCGGGCAAGAATCTCTTCGCGCGCTGTCACGGCCTGTCCCCGTGCTCATAACGCCACCAGTGCCGGAACGTCTGAGAAGGCGGCGCGGGCGCGTCCCGTGCCCGCGTCCACCTAGCGAGCGGCGGTGGGAGGCGGCGTAGCGGCCTGCCTCGGGCGAGCACGCGGCCGAGGCCGCCAGCTCGCTGGGCGGCACCGAACCGGGCGGGCGCTGCCATCGTCCAGGACGCGGCCGCCATCGTGATCGCTTCTGCCGACGGCACCCTGCGGTGCTCTCGCACGGCTTCGACGTGCTGGCCGCGCAGGCGCACCAGGATCGACGGGATGTCGATCTTCACCGGGCACACCTCGTAGCAAGCGCCGCACAGCGACGACGCGTACGGCAGGGTCGCGTTGTCCTCGATACCGGTCAGCTGGGGCGACAGCACGGCGCCGATCGGCCCCGGATACACCGAGCCGTACGCGTGCCCGCCGGTGCGCTCGTAGACGGGGCAAACGTTCAGGCATGCCGAGCACCGGATGCAGTGCAGCGCCTGCCTGCCTACCTCGTCGGCTAGCGCCGCGGTCCGGCCGTTGTCCAGCAGCACCAGGTGGAACTCCTGCGGGCCGTCGCCGG
>JASIGS010000239.1 GCA_030052355.1 Streptosporangiaceae bacterium
GTCCAGATGGAGAACGTGGGTGCGAAGTCGTAGCCAGCGACCTCGAGGTTCGCGCCGTCCCTGACCCCGATCTCGTTGATCTCGCCGAAAAGCTCGTCCGCGGCGTAGCGGGCGAACACGTCGGACAGCCCCGGCTCGACCCCCATGCCGACAAGGGCGAGCTTGCCGGACTCCTCCCATTGCCTGGCCATGGCGAACTGCTCGTCCCCCAGCTTGACCCCGGTCCTGGCGTAGGGCTGGTCCGGGTCCGGATACGACAGCGACATGGCCATGTCGAGGTAGTGCGTGCCTGCGGCGAGCGAGGCGCGGAACAGTGGCATGACGAACCGCGGGTCGGTCGCGTTCATCAGCGCGTCGCAGTTGTGCTCGGCCAGCAGCGCCGCGGTGCCTGCCTCGTCCCTTGCATCCAGCTGGACGGCGACGTAGGAGTCCTTGGCCGCCGCCGCGTGCTGCGCTCGGGCGAGGTCGTAGTCGGCTATGACCAGGTCGGCGAAAGGCCGCCTGGCCGCGATCTGGGCGAAGGCGGTGCCGACGCCGCCTGCTCCGACAAGGAGAATTCGCATAGCGGAGATCCTAGACCTTGGGCCCGCGGCCATCGACGAGACCAGTCGTTTCACCAAGTGTTTGCAACTGAAATCGTTGTCAAAATACGTAAACCATGCTAGAACCGTGTGACCAGACGCCGTATGGAACGCGTATGGTGTTAGGCATCTATTCTTAGCGCGAACTTAGCGCGACAGAACAGGACCCGGCGTTCGCTCGGGCAAACTCGGGAGGGGTGAGCGAACGTGGCCACCACGCAATCTCAGGTACAGCCGATAGAGCAAGGCCAGGACAAGGGCCTGAAGTCGGGCGCGCTTGGCCTCATCTCCAGCACGGTGATCGCGACCGCTTCGGTCGCACCGGCCTATAGCATCGCGGCCACCCTCGGCCTCATCATCGTGGCGGTAGTAGTCAAGTCGCCGGCGATCGCCGGGGTTGCCTTCATCCCGATGATTTTCGCCTCGATCGGCTACAACGAGATGAACAAGGCCGATCCGGACTGCGGCACCACGTTCACGTGGGCGACCCGGGCGTTCAATCCAGCCTGGGGCTGGGCAGGCGGCTGGGCCATCGTCGCCGCCGACATCCTGGTCATGGCCAGCCTGGCGCAGGTAGCAGGCCAGTACGTCTTCCTCCTGTTCGGCGCCCACGGCATCGGCAGCAACCCGGCGAGCGGCTGGGTTCTGCTCGTCGGCGTGATCTGGATCATCGCCATGACCTACATCTGCTACCGCGGCATCGAGCTCTCGGCGAACTTCCAGAAGGCGCTGCTGTCGATCGAGATCACGATGCTCCTGGTGTTCTCGGTCGTCGCGCTGGTCCGGGTGGGAACCGGCCACCATCCTGCCGCCTCGCTGCACCCGTCAGCATCCTGGCTGAACCCGTTCGGACTGTCATTCAGCGCGTTCGCGAGCGGCCTGATCCTCATGGTGTTCCTCTACTGGGGCTGGGACACCGCGCTGTCGGTCAACGAGGAGACCAAGAATCCAGGCAAGATCCCCGGTAGGGCCGCGATCCTGTCCACGGTCATCCTGCTCGTCACGTACGTGGTCGTGATCTTCGCCGCGCAGGCGTGGGCCGGGACCGGTACCTCGGGCATCGGCCTGGCGAACCCGGCTCACGTCGGTGACGTGATCTCCATCCTGGGTACCTCGGTCTTCGGTACTGCCTGGTGGGGCACCGCGCTGAGCAAGCTGCTGGTCCTCATGGTGCTGTCCTCGGCGGCGGCGTCCACGCAGACCACGATCCTGCCGACCGCCAGGACTACGCTGTCGATGGCCGTGTACGGCGGGCTGCCGAAGTCTTTCTCCAAGATGCACCGGAGGTTCCTGACGCCGACCGTCTCCACGCTGGTCATGGGCGGGATCTCGCTGGTGCTGTACGCGGCGATGAACTACATGTCCGGCGGAGACGTCATCTACGACGCGGTCACGGCGTGCGGTGTCTACATCGCCTTCTACTACGGGCTGACCGCCCTGTCCTGTGTCTGGTACTACCGCAAGACGCTGACCAGCAGCGCGCGCAACCTGTGGATGCGGGGCATCATCCCGGCGGCAGGCTGGCTGATCCTCTGGGTGCTCGGCGGCTTCAGCATGTGGCAGGACTGGGACTTCAACACGGGCAACAGCTTCACCAAGTTCACCATCCCAGGACTGCACTGGGTGGTCGGCGGCGTGTTCATGATCGTGCTCCTGTCGGCGCTGATCGGCGTCATCTTCTACGTCTACCTGCGGATCACGCAGCCTGCCTACTTCAAGCGGCAGACGCTGACCAGGTCGACGGAAACTCTGGTGCCGGACAAGTACTGACGGCCTCGGCGTGATGGCCCTGGCGGGGACCGCGTGGCGGTCCCCGCCAGGCCGCGTTACTGGCCTCTAAGCGGCCGCACTCGGCGCCAAACCTGGCGAGGTTCACGGCCTACTCGGCTGTACCTTTTATATGCATCTTGACGGTAATGGATGCGACTATTACTGTCGGTCCAGAGCTCACGCATGCGTACCTGGCTGACGGAGGGATTCTGGTGGGAACGTATTCAGCTACTCGGTCGCACCGCTCGCGGTTAGTTGTAGCCCTTGCCTTAGCCGCGATGCTGGCCCTGGTCTTCGCGGCATTCACTGGCTCGTCCGCGTCGGCATCGACTCAGGCCGATGGCCATCGGCAGGTGGCTAGCCCAGAGCAGCGGGTGGTCGTGAATAAGGGCTTCGTGATCGTCTACCGGAGAGCCTGGACCTTCAAGTCGGTGCCGCTTCACCGGTGCGTCGTCTATATCGCCAGCGGTCACTTCGCCTACCAC